>NZ_JASHIV010000017.1:0-89634 GCF_030733525.1 Bacillus sp. MMSF_3328
TTAGGCACGCCGCCAGCGTTCGTCCTGAGCCAGGATCAAACTCTCCATATAAGAGTAAGATTTAGCTCTGATAAAAAATTAAGATTAACGTTGACGTTTTTGTTCGTTCAGTTTTCAAAGAACAATCTTTAAATTGGAGCGGGTGATGGGAATCGAACCCACGACATCAGCTTGGAAGGCTGAGGTTTTACCATTAAACTACACCCGCATATTAAACTTAAAATACTCATGGTCGGGAAGACAGGATTCGAACCTGCGACCCCTTGGTCCCAAACCAAGTGCTCTACCAAGCTGAGCTACTCCCCGTAAAATATGGCGCGCCCGAAAGGAGTCGAACCCATAACCTTCTGATCCGTAGTCAGACGCTCTATCCAATTGAGCTACGGGCGCATATTTTAGTTTGCTTTTTTAAGAAGCAACTTTTATATCTTATCACAACCAACTTCGGTTGTCAATAAGTTTTTTGGTGCGGCCGAGAGGACTTGAACCTCCACGGGGTTAACCCCCACTAGGCCCTCAACCTAGCGCGTCTGCCATTCCGCCACGACCGCATATTATAAGTGACAGCAAAACTTAGTATACCAGGTAATTAAGTAAATATCAACTGGTAAATAATGCTGATGCGGGTGAAGGGAGTCGAACCCCCACGCCTTGCGGCGCCAGATCCTAAGTCTGGTGCGTCTGCCAATTCCGCCACACCCGCATATAGAAATTAAATGGTGAGCCATGAAGGACTCGAACCTTCGACCCTCTGATTAAAAGTCAGATGCTCTACCGACTGAGCTAATGGCTCAAAAATGGCTGGGCTAGCTGGATTCGAACCAACGCATGACGGAGTCAAAGTCCGTTGCCTTACCGCTTGGCTATAGCCCAATGTTTTTTTGAGAAAAATGGCGGTCCCGACGGGAATCGAACCCGCGATCTCCTGCGTGACAGGCAGGCATGTTAACCGCTACACCACGGGACCATCTTTAAGAAAGAAAACAATATATTACAAGTGACCCCTACGGGATTCGAACCCGTGTTACCGCCGTGAAAGGGCGGTGTCTTAACCGCTTGACCAAGGGGCCATCATAAAACCAGGTTGCATCTGGCGGAGAAGGAGGGATTTGAACCCTCGCGCCGGTTGCCCGACCTACACCCTTAGCAGGGGCGCCTCTTCAGCCACTTGAGTACTTCCCCATATGGCTCCGCAGGCAGGACTCGAACCTGCGACCGTTCGGTTAACAGCCGAATGCTCTACCACTGAGCTACTGCGGAATGTCTTTAACATCTTATCGACTCTTACTATTATAAGAACCCAGAAACCAAAAGTCAACTATGTTTTTGAAAAAGTTTTAATAGGACTTTTTAATCTTAATCTGCCTTGATTTCTCCTGACTTCACGAGCCTTCCCCTGCACTTTCCGCATACATATTTCGATGTATTGATCGACCGCCTTCTCTTATAGAGCTGGCCGCAGCCTGAGCATGTATAGGCAATTACTTTAGCCGCCTTCCTCTTTGGCCTGTCCGGTAAAGCAGAGCAAAATCTTGGTGCACCCACTTGTTCTAACAGCAATCTGAAATCCTTGTCTTTATGCTGGTATCCCCTCCCCTCCAGATGGAGGTGATAATGGCATAACTCATGCTTGATGATGCCGATCAGCTCTTCTCTTCCCAGCTGATCAAGATAGCTTTTATTTATATCAATATTATGGGTGCTTAAAATATATCTGCCTCCGGTTGTCCGCAAACGAGGATTAAAATAAGCTTTGTGCCGGAATGGCTTTTGAAAATATTCTTTTGAAATCCTTTCGGTCAGCAGTTGGAGTTCTTGATCGTTCATTCCTTTGTATCCTTTCTAGTTATGCCCTTTTTACTTTGTTTTATCAGCACCGCAGGTTCACGTGACAACCTTGCCCTGCATAGGCTATATATACAGATTTTACTACAGGAGGGTTCCTATGCCTACATGGTTTCAAAATCAGATTCAGCGTGCATTCCTGGAGAAAAACCGATATCAGATTAAATTGCTGAACCAGTGCTGGTATTTCTATAGAAAGAAACACTTGCAGTGAATTAATAAAAAGGGGGAGCGCATACTGACACTCCTCCTCCTGTAATTGATTATTGATCAGAAAGCATGGTCAGGGCCACTCTTCCCTTTTGGCTGTCAATACTGTCGACCCACACTGTCACCACATCTCCCACCGATACAACATCCAGTGGATGCTTAACAAACTGTTTTCGCAGCTTTGATATATGGACAAGCCCGTCCTGCTTTACGCCGATATCGACAAAAGCACCAAAATCTACTACATTCCTGACTGTTCCCTGAAGCTCCATGCCAGGCTTTAAATCTTCAAGCTTCAAAACATCTGTTTTAAGGATAGGCTTAGCGAGATCATCTCTCGGATCTCTCGCAGGGCTCCTAAGAGCATCAATGATATCCTTGAGCGTCAGTTCACCTGTTTCAAGCTCTTCCGCTGTTTGTTTGATATCAATTCCGGCAAGTGCTGCTTTCAGCTCTTCTGATCCAATATCAGTTGTTTTAAACCCAAGCCTGGACAGAAGCTTAACGGCATCCTGGTAGCTCTCCGGGTGGATACTCGTCCTGTCAAGCGGCTCCTTTCCACCCGCAATGCGCAGAAAGCCGATAGCTTGCTCATAAGTTTTGGCTCCCAGTCTGGGAATCTTTTTCAGCTGGACCCTTGATAGGAATTTGCCTTCTTCCTCTCTTTTCTTAACAATATTATTGGCAACTGTCTTTGATAATCCTGCCACATACTGCAAGAGAGAAGATGATGCCGTATTAACATTAACGCCGACCTGGTTTACGGCTGTTTCGACGACAAATGTAAGGGATTCGCTCAGCCTTTTTTGAGATACATCATGCTGGTATTGGCCTACCCCTACAGATTTGGGATCAATTTTCACCAGCTCGGCCAATGGATCCTGCAGGCGGCGGGCGATAGATACAGCACTGCGCTCTTCCACCTGGAAATCCGGAAATTCTTCCCTGGCAAGGTCTGATGCTGAATAAACACTCGCCCCGGCTTCGTTAACAATAATATAATAAATATCGCCGCTCAGTTCTTTTAGGATATCTGCAATGAATTGCTCGGTTTCTCTTGAAGCCGTACCGTTTCCGATCGCTACCATCTCGACTTTGAAAGTTTTAATGATTTGTTTTACTTTTTCTTTTGCATCCTTTGTTTTAGACACCGGCGGATGAGGATATATAACGCCAATGTCCATTACTTTTCCCGTCTCATCAACAACTGCCAGTTTGCAGCCTGTACGGTACGCAGGATCCACCCCAAGAACAACCTTTCCTTTAAGAGGCGGCTGAAGCAGGAGGTTCCTCAAATTCTCCGAGAATATATGGATGGCCTGTTCTTCTGCCTTCTCCGTCAATTCATTCCGGATTTCCCGCTCGATGGACGGCTGGATCAGCCTTTTGTACCCATCCTCAATCGCTTCGCTTACCGGTACAGCAGAGGGGGAGGAAAGATTCTTGATCCATTTTTTCTTCAAATAGCTCTGCATCATATCTATATTCGGCCGGATTGCCGTTCTGAGGATATCTTCCTTTTCTCCGCGGTTTACAGCCAGTATTCTGTGAGGAACGATTTTACTGATCGGCTCCTCATATTCGTAATACATTTCATAGACCTTTTTCTCATCATTGTCTGCATCTTTTACAGAAGTTTCAATTTTACCGCTTTTGAAGGTTTCCCTTCTGATCCATTTTCTGCTTTCCGGATCATCAGAGACCATTTCAGCAATGATATCCCTGGCACCAGCAATCGCTTCTTCAGCTGTATTCACACCTTTTTCCTCAGAAATAAATACAGCCGCTTTCTCTTCAACCGGTTCTTTAGTGAACGCTAGCATCCACTCTGCAAACGGCTCAAGCCCTTTTTCCTTCGCCTGGGTAGCCTTTGTCCTCCGCTTCTGCTTATAAGGGCGGTACAGATCCTCTACCTCCTGCAGTTTGACCGCTTTTCCGATTTGGGCAGCAAGCTCCGGCGTCAGCTTACCCTGTTCCTCTATCGTCCGCAGCACTTCTTCCTTCCGCTGTTCAAGATTCTGTATGTATTGCCACCTCTCCATAATGTCCCTGATTTGCACCTCATCCAATGCACCTGTCTGCTCTTTCCGGTACCGGGCAATAAAAGGAACCGTATTCCCATCCTCGAGCAGGCTGATGACACTTTTCACCTGTTTGCTGTTTATCTTCAATTCAGCTGACACGAGCTTTAACATCTCTTCCTGTTTATGTGCAGTCTTCTCCAAATTCAATCCCCCACAACCTTCGATTTTCTACCACTATTTTATCAAATGTATTGAAGTTTCCCAAACAAAGAAAAAAAGCCGGCTCTCATTAGAGCAGGCTCCCAATAATAAAGGTCGAATCATCAGTGCTGTTTGAGTATTTGCTTTTAATCTCTTCGGCAATACAATCAATCGGCATAAAGCTTTTGAGCAGGGACTTTACTCCGCTGATATTAAAGCCATCCGAGTGGATAAGAAATTTGGATTTGGCTTCATAATTGAACCGCTGTGTATTGAACACCTGCGGCCTTCCGGACAGATATCCTGTTACTGGGAGCGGATAAGTCAATTTGCCTGCTGCTGAATACAAAAAGAATCTGATATTCCCGACACAGCTATATACAAATTCTTTATTGATAAGATCAACCTTGAATACCGAAACTGCCGCTCCCCTTTTCTGAACCAGCACTTTATTGCACAGCTTCATAAGGGTATCAACATCTTCCTGATGGTTTTCTTCTACCACCTGGATGACAGCAGAAGAAGCTTCATGGGCATATTGGCCGCTTCCCAGTCCATCTGCCAGGACACAGACAAAGTATTCCTCTGTTGCTGTAAAAAAATAGCCATCCCCACATTGAGATTTTCCTTCTTTTGCTGTCTGATGAGCGAGGACCTCAAGATTATCTTTGACAATATGCGTCATGAAAGGCACTCCGAGTTATTGCTTTCAGCATTGATCGCTTCCTGGAGCTTTTTAATGGCCCTTCTCTGCAGCCTTGACACATGCATTTGGGAAATCCCAAGCTTGTCGCCGGCATCTTTTTGGCTCATATTCTCCAGATAGGTGTATTGAATGATTTGTTTTTCACGGTCTGTCAGGACATGGAGCACTCTTTCAAGTACCATTCGCTGATTGACCTTTTCGAATCCTTCATCCACATTACCTACAATATCTAAAAGGGTAACCGTCCCTCCATCAGAATCGGCTTCAATGGAGTGATCGACAGAAAGGGCCTGATAGCTCTTGCCCATTTCCATTGCTTCCAGTACTTCCTCTTCGGAGACCCCGATTTCATCCGCTATTTCATCAACCCTTGGTGAACGGTGGAGCTGGGTCGTCAGTTCTTCGACCGTTGTTTTGATCTTCGGCCCCAATTCCTTTATCCGGCGAGGTACATGAACACTCCATGTTTTATCGCGCAGGAATCGCTTGATTTCCCCAATAATCGTCGGGACAGCAAAAGCTTCAAAGCTTTTCCCGAAGGTTTCATCATAGCGGCGTATGGCCCCCAGAAGGCCAATGATTCCCACTTGTGCGATATCCTCATGATAAGAGCGTCCCTTTGAGTACTTCCTGGCTATTGTCTCAACCAGGGCTTTATAGTTTCTTACCAGTATCTCCTGGGCTTCTTCATCCTGGTTTTCCTGGTAGGCTTTGATTAATTCGTTTATTTCTTCTTTGGATCTCTGGTTAGGTTGAGATTGTTTCTGCATCCCTCTCCACCTGCTCTCCTTCCAGGTACTTGGTCATAAAGACCGTCACACCCTCTTTATGATGGATTCTAACCTCGTCCATCAATGTTTCGATCAAGTAAAGGCCCAGTCCTCCTTCACGCAGAAATTCGACAGAATCCGTTTGATCATAGGGACCGATGCCTTCGCGTGCAGATTGGAAGTCAAAGCTTTTACCGCTGTCAGCCACCATAACCTCGAGACGGTCGTTATATAGGCCAAAGCCAATAACCACTTCACCTTTTTCGCTCGTTTTATAAGCATGCTGCACAGCGTTTGTGCAAGCTTCACTTGTCGCGATTTTCAAATCTTCTATTTCATCATAAGAAAATCCCATTCGGCTTGCAATGCCTGACAATGTCAGCCGGATAACTCCGACAAACTCGGGCTTGGCCGGAATTTTCATTTCTAAGTAATCAAACGGTTGATTCATTGTACCCCACCCTCAATCTGGCTGTTAATATCAATAATATCGGCTAGGCCCGTAATTTCGAACAGTCTTTTCAGACGTTCAGAAAGGCCGACAATCTGAAACTTGCCATTGTTGGAGCGTACATTTTTGAAAACCCCGACAAAAACGCCTAATCCTGTACTGTCCATATAAGATACTTCCGAAAGGTCCACAACCATTTCAACTGCCTCTTTTTCAGAAAGCGGGAATAATGATTCTCTTAGCTTCGGAGCCGTATATGCATCAATTTCTCCGCTGATTTTAGCTTGTACCAGTGTATCATTCTCTTTCAAATCTATCGTAATATTCATAACTAGACCCCACCTCTTAACATGTCAATTGCTCTTACCATATACCCGGCGCGATGAGACGCTAAACATTCCTTTTTAATATTATTAATGTAAAATCATCACGCAATTGAAAATGCTGAAGCTTTTCAAGTTCTTTATAAATATTTGTGACTATCTCCTGCGCGCTGAGATGGATGTATTTGCGTATATATCCAATCAGCGTATCTTTTTCAATAAAGCCCTCATCTGTCCGGCACTCAGTCACCCCATCAGACATAAGCACGATCATGTCCCCGGGATGAACCTCCTTCTCGAACTGCTTATACTTCGTCCGCTTGTCGACCCCGAGCAGAAGCCCTTTGGCAGTCGTCTCGCTGAATTCATCTTTTTCAGCATTATAATAGAAACCGGGTTCATGGCCTGCAGACGCGTAATGGAAAAGATGGCTTTCCGTATTGTACATTCCGTAGAACATGGTAATGAACATGCTCGGGTCGACGTTCTGCTCTACAACCCTGTTCAGGTTCTCAAGCACACTGCTTGGCTCATGGCGGTTTTCCGGCAGGCTGTCCATGGCATATTTGATCATTGACATGCACAGGGCCGCTGGAATCCCTTTGCCGATGACATCGGCGATGGCGATGCTTATGTTATTATGCTCATCCTGAACAAAATGATAATAGTCCCCGTTCATATGTTTTGCCGGAACACTGATTGCCCCAATGTCAAGGGAATCGACAGCAGGTACGCTCGTGCCGAGCAGTGTCTGCTGGACGTTCGCAGCAATTTCCATTTCGGACCTCAATTCTTCCTGTTTATGCCTTAAGCTCTGATGCTCGCGGTATGCTAGGCCGTAGCCGATCATCACTTCAAGCAGCACATCAAAGGAATGAAGTACATTTTCGGGAAGATCAGGATAAATTTCAAACAGAAGACTTTTGTGAAGACTGATGATTTCCTCTGGTGATATTTTATGTTCAATGGATTTTCTACTGAATTTTTGACCTTGATACAGCGTCTGTTCTGACTGGTCTTTTAAATAATTCTCTAGAATATCCCGATACTTTGATTCCATCATTTCTCGGAAATCCATAATGCCTCCCCCTAACGAAGCCATTTAGTCGCTCTTATATCTGTACCGTCTCCGGGTGATGAGCTGATATAGAATTCATCCATCAGTCTCTTAACCCCTGGCAGACCGGCTCCCAGTCCGCCGGAGGTAGAGAACCCATCCTCCATGACTTGGCGCATATCATTTATTCCAGGGCCGCTGTCCACTGCTACGATCTGCAATCCCGCTTTGCCGCCGTCATAAATTTTCTCTATACATATTTGACCTTGTCCGGCATATAAGTATATATTCCTGGCCAGTTCACTGATGGCCGTCGTAATACGGGCCTGGTCCACTGTACCGAACCCAAGCTCCTTTGCAACATTACGCCCCAGCTGGCGTGCTGCTACGATGTCCCATTCATTAATGATTTTTACGCAGGATTGGATACCCATACAGTTTAATCCCCCAATTCCTGTTGAAGTTTCTCCAAACCTTTTTCTAGATCTAATGCAGTAAGGACATCATCTAACCCTATGCCTAATTCAATTAGCGTAATAGCTACAGCTGGCTGTATACCGGTAATGACGACTTTTGCACCCATCAGTTTGGACATGTTTATAACGTCGCCAAGGACCTTGGCAATAAAAGAATCGATAAAGTCAATGGATGTTAAGTCTATAACAACCCCATTTGCACTGGTTTCATGGATCTTATGAAGCAAGTCTTCCTGAAACTGGAGTGCTGTCTGGTCATCAAGTTCCCATTGAATGGACACTAGCAGACAGTCATGCAATTTTAATATAGGTATTCTCACTGTTCTCCCTCCACAGCTACAATTTTACGGCTAGTCAGCTCAAGTGCTGCTTCAATTCCCTTTTTCAGTGTGTTCTTCGTTGTAAATTGATTCAGGTCAATCCCCAGATTCACGATGGTCTGGGCTATTTCAGGCCTGATCCCGACAAGCATGCACTTGGCGCCCACCAGGCGGACGGCATCTGCTGCCTGAATGATATGATGAGCCACCATGGTATCCACGACAGGCACGCCTGTGATATCTATTAAAACCACTTCCGATCGATGTTTGACCACTCCATTCAGGAGATTCTCCATGATTTGCTTTGCACGTTCCGTATCTATGGTGCCCACCAGGGGCATTACAGTAATACCTTCAAAAACAGGGATTAATGGAGCGGACAGCTCTTGAAGGGCGATTTTCTGCAGGGAGACGGTTCTTTCCCAGGTCGAGGAATACATATCGACAATTTCATTGGAGACGGGCGTCATCCAGCTTTCAAAGTCCTTGACGATTTCCAGCTGGTTCTCAGAGGTAATCAGCCCTTCCCCCTGCATTCCATCAAAAACGATTTTTCCGAAAGTCTGAAGCCCTTTCGTCACAAAACTCAGCGGCCAGCCGAGCCGGACTACTTTTTCGGCAAAATCGGACAGTTTGGAGGTGAACTCCTCATTCGTCCCCTTTATATTCGATATAATCAAATCGATGAACTCATAGCTCGTACCTGTGAAAACCTGGTCCGAAACTACGCGTATCACCCTTTCATCCGCGTTTTCCTTCGTGCTGCTAACCCATTCATTGAAGATCTCATCTTTTCGAGCTTGAATATAATCCAAAACCTTTTTATCCATTTGATCCTCCCCATTTTAACATACAAATATTTCTAAAGATGGAGTTACCCGGCACTTGTAAACCAAATTTAAAAATGTAAACAAAAAATATATATATATACCATTTAATGATAACAGTTAGGCACAGTCAAATAAAACCTCTAAGTATTGGAACTAGAAGAAAGACTTTTAATTTTACCCGTTTTTCGGATGATTAAACCTTTGCAATCTATCCTGTCCAGCAAAAATAGACATAATAAAAGACAAGCAACACACATGCTTGTCCTCAGCAGATACACAATATTAAGTAGGTTAAAATTTGATATGTACCCGAGATAAAGCAAATCCTTTATCTCTTGGTTTTCCGGAAGACACAGCGAATCTGTGTGTTATAAAAAGACACCCTGAAAGAGCGTGCGTGCTTATAACTAGAATTCAATTAGACCCAAGCTTATTTGCAAAGCTTCATCCACTTTTTCCATCATTTCGTCATCGAGATGGGTTATCTTATCGGTTAAGCGTTGTTTATCAATTGTACGAATTTGTTCCAACAGAATGACAGAGTCTCGTTCAAAACCGTAACGCTTCGCATCAATTTCAACGTGAGTAGGCAGCTTAGCTTTTTGAATTTGGGCTGTAATGGCTGCAACTATTACTGTGGGACTGAACCGATTCCCGATGTCGTTTTGGATGACAAGTACTGGACGTACGCCGCCTTGTTCTGAACCAACAACTGGGGATAGGTCTGCAAAATAAACGTCGCCACGTTTGACAATCAAAGGATTATCCTCCGCTTACTAGACGTTCAACTGTGTGTTCTGCCTCATATTCCGCTTGGAATGCCTCAGATGCAATCGTCAGATTAATTTTTGCCATTTCCATGTAGCCTCTTCTCATCGACTCACGAATTTGTCTCTTCTTCCGCTCACGCAAATACATTTTCGTTGCCTGATAAATGAATTCGCTCCGATTGACATTCTCCTGCTTAACAAAGCTTTCTAACTCGGTTAAAAGATGCTGCGGTAACTTTACCATGATCTCTGTTGTTGCGCTGGACTCAGACACAAACATACACCTCCACCATCACTACACACCATTTTTTATCTCTACCATTTTTTATATTACCATTATTCAGCTGCTGTGCAAAGGACTAATCAGCAATTCCTCTGTATTATCGGCCAAAAAAATATCCTTTTATGCATTAATACGCATTTATTTCCTGAAATATGAATGAAATGGCTTAGCTGGAACGGGAGCAGCAGGGAGCTCCCCCGTTCAAAGCTTGCCCTGCTTGCCGAGAAGCGGGTTATTCAGATCCACAGTCTTTTCTTCCTGCTTATACACGCGTGGCACCCGGCTGGATATCATGCAGGTGACCTCGTAATTGATGGTCTCAAGCTTTGCCGCAATTTCATTGACGGAGATCATACTGTCCCCCTGCGCACCTATCAAGGTCGCAGCTGTTCCAGGTTCCACCCCGTATGGCAGGCGGATCATGCATTGATCCATACAGATCCTTCCTACAATGGGGACTCTGCTCCCGTTCACCAGCACTTCCTGACCCTGCAGCCTGCGGATCCAGCCGTCTGCATAGCCGATTGGGAGGGTGCCGATCCATTCGTCGCCTTCTGCTTCATAGGTGGCGCCATAGCTGACTTTATCACCTTTTTGGAGCTTTTTCACATGCACGATCCTGGCATGAAGCGAGAAAGCCTCCTTTAGCGGGAATGGCAGCTCATGCTCAATTTCCGGCGATGGGGTGAGGCCGTACATGCTGATTCCCATTCTGACAGCATTAAAGCGTGCTTCTGGAAATCTGAGCGAAGCAGCACTGTTGCTGGTATGGACCATTTCCGGCACCTTGCCGAGCCATGACAGCATTTCCCTGAATCTGCCGAGCTGCTCCCGGAAATAGGAATCGTCCAGTTCATCAGCTGTTGCAAAATGAGTATAGATGCCTTGCAGCTCAAAGGCATCCTCCCGCCCTGCAAGCTTCTCAATGGCAAGCAGCTCGTCCTTCTCCCTTACGCCGATCCGACCCATTCCGGTATCGAGCTTTACATGAAAAGTCAGTCTCTTCCCTTGCAGACAAGGAAGTGCCTTCTCGAGCCAGTTTACCTGGAAAACCGTCAGGGTTATGTCCGCAGATGCAGCCAGTGGTGCATCCTCAGGCCTGCTGGCACCTAATACCAGAATCGGGGCCTCAATTCCCCTCTGCCTGAGGGAAAGAGCCTCATCCAAAAAGGCAACAGCCAGGCAATCCGCCCCAGCCTCAAGGGCCGCCCCCGCAGCCTGGATATCTCCATGCCCGTATCCGTTTGCTTTCACTACAGCAAAGAGCTTCACATCTCCAGGAAGAAGCTTCTTCATTGATTTCACATTTTCTTTTATATGATCAAGATTAATTTCAGCCCATGTATCCCGGTAAAACCCTGTGGGATAATCCATTGCCATTCACGTCCTTTTCCTTCCGTTCAAAAAGTATACAAATTATTATCGAACTCTGGAATCTTAATGTCAAATAAGAAATGCGGAGGGCGCTTGCTCAGCCCCGACAAGCATAAGACGAGCAGGACGGAAGGTTGTTCTTTAACCTTCTGGCCTGATTGGCTTATGACTCGAGGGGCTAGCGCCCGGAGCTGGACAAATGAAATGCGGAGGCGACTGTTCAGGTGCGACAAGCATAAGACGATTTGGGATTGAAGGCGTTCTTTGCCTTCGGTTCCAAAGTGGCTTATGACTCGAGCACCTAGGAGCCGGAGCTGGACAAATCGAAATGCGGAGGCAGCTTTCACTCTTCCAGCCTCCGCAAAAAGAAGGCAGATGCCCGTTCCAGAGCATCTGCCTTTCCATTATTTCACTGCATCTCCCTGCACTGATTGTGCAAGCATGACCATTTCTTCCCTCGTCAGGTCGCTGGATGCGATGATATATTCCACTCCGCCGTGGGTCCAGCTGATTTTATTATCGTCTATGGCCCCTATTGTGAAGCCAAGATCCACCGGCTCCCCTGATTCGGAAGTATAGGAGGTGTTTGCCGGCATGACATCTGCTTTTTCCTGGATGAGTGTGAAGGACTTGTCGCCGCCGTATGTCAGGATAAAGCGTTTGCCGTCCTCCATGCTGATTTCTTTTTCATCGATCAGGCTGACATTTTCAAGCTCCGCCTGCGGATATTTGACAGAGAATTCCTCACTGGCCGCTTCTTCTGCCATGACTGGAACCTCAATCTGGGCCCCGGTCATATTTTTCTGGGTGTCGAAATCTTTTTTATCAAGGGCAGCCTTGAAGTCAACCTTTGAGAAGTCGACGGTCACCAGCGGGTTCCTGTCTGAATCCATGACCTTGACGCTGACAGGGGCCAGGTCCTTTTTATCAAGGGTGATTTCCTGGTAAGGAAGCATCTTGTTGTTCTGGTACCTCGTCTTTGTTTCAAAAACATAATGTTCTTTGGTAGCGCTGAATTTCGCCTCTTTATCTTCGAGGATATCCTGCAGCAGGGACTCGTACAGATAAGCCTGGCTGCTGTTCTGCGGCCAGTCGCTCTGGAACTTGAAGCTCTTGTTGAGGGCCGGTGTCAGGACAAAAACGCCTTCATCATTGCGGAGGATCATCTGGCTTTGATTCTTTTCAGGATTTTTCAGACTGACGCGATAGTAAGCAGGTTCTTTATGCCAGATTTCAATCGCATAAGTCTGGGGCTCCGTGCCCATCTGAAGGGTCATTTTCGCTTCTGCTTTATATCCCTTCAGTTCCTCCACTTTTCCGCCAAGCTCCTTCACCACATCCTCTTGTGATTTAGTTCCACAGGCAGTTAAGGCAAAGATGGCCAAAAGCCCGGCGAGAAGCATGAACAATCTTTTCTTCATTCCTTCAACCCCTTCTGTCTCATTTCATCAATTGTGCGCTTCCTGCCTTCTTACAGGCATTCCGCGTTCTGAAGGAGAGGCTTGGCAAGCCGGACAGCAGCCGCGGGTTGAATGCCGGCTGGCAAATCGGATAGCCTTGTCTCTCCTGTCGCACTATGAATATATGAGACAACCTCCGGGAATATGACTTGGCCTATTACAGCTTTTTACTCCCGGATTCCAGGCAGCGGGGTTTCAATGACAACCTGGGCAACAGCATAGCTTTCACTGTGGGAAATGGAAAGATGGAGGCCTTCTCTTTCAGGCTTGCTGAAGAATGGCTTCCCTTTGCGGTCATTTGATATTTCAATATCCTGAAAAGACAGCTCGCTTCCTATCCCTGTGCCATTAGCCTTCGAAAAAGCTTCCTTTGCCGCAAACCGGCCTGCAATGAATTCAAGCTGTCTCTTTTCGCTCAGCGTTATATATTTAGCCAGTTCCCCCTCCGTCAGGATGCGTTCTGAAAACTTAGCCCGATTGGCCATCCTTCTGATTCTTCCGATTTCAACGATATCAATGCCGATCCCTTCAATCACATGCATCATCCTTCTAATTGGTTTGCAGCTTGCATACACAATAGTATACAAGCAGTGGCCATTTCCGGCTCTTTCACGCTATAGTATAATTAACCTTCCTTAACTGATAAAAATAGAAAGGGGACTGTTATGTTTACAAGGACAGAGAGCTTCAGGGAATTCATCCGCTTCTATCCCATTGTCTCCATCATTTTGCTTTTGAATATACTATTCTATTTGCTGACTGTTCTGCCTGTATTTCCGAATTCCTACATATTTGAAAGGCTTGCCGGAGTCAATTTATTCATCAGGGAAGGTGAGGTGTGGCGGCTTGCCACCCCGATATTCATGCACAGCGGCTTTACGCATGTCCTGTTTAACAGCTTTTCCCTTGTCCTGTTCGGCCCTGCCCTGGAGAGGATTGCAGGAAAGGCGAAATTTGCCGGCATCTACCTTATCACCGGCATTTCGGCCAATGTCGCCACCCTGCTGCTTGAGCCGCTCACCTACACACATGTCGGCTCAAGCGGGGCCATTTTCGGCCTGTTTGGCTTCTTTGCAGCGGTCGCATACTTCCGGAAAGACTTGATGTCTCGCGAGAATTCACAGATCATCATTACGATAGCCGTCATTGGGCTTATTATGACCTTCATCCAGCCAAACATCAATATTTCCGCGCACATCTTCGGGTTCATCTCCGGTTTTCTTATAGGAGCGCTTTCATTAAAAAGGAATAGATAATGCAGAAAAAGCGCCAGCCGGCGCTTTTCTTTATGGCTGTTATTTTTCTCTGGAGTACCATTTATAAATCTGTTCTGCATCACTTATGTCCAGGTCAGCTGCCTTCCCGCCAGACCCTCCCGAGCCGGACTTGACAGTAGCTTCCACTGTCGCAAGCTGCTTCCGTTTCTGAAAGCGGCTTTCCTTCAGGCTGAGCGACTGCACCTTATTCTTCATCATATAAACCGTATGCTTGCTGAACGTCCTGTATCGGAGCGTTAGCTGGCTGCCGCTGATATGCCACCCTGCTGCCCTGAATTTCAAAAAGGACCAGACCACGGCCGGCAGGAGCAGCAAAAGGGAAAGAAATCCCCATGGACGAAAGATGGCCGGCGGCACAATAATGATTAAAGCCGCAACAAGGAGCCCCCTGAGAAGATACCGCGGCAGCGCCCTTTTCGGCAGCCCCGCAAGCTCGATTGCGGCATTATAATCTGTAAGATGATGCCCGATCAGCTCCCCCAATTCATTCCTTCGGATAAGCGGGAAAAGCATTACCTTGGCACTATCCCTATCAACTGCCGATCCGCCAGCGCTTTCCACATATAATGTACCGAATCCGAGCGGCTGCCTGGCAGGATTTTCACTGAAACGGAGCGCCTGTATCCTGTGCAGGGGAATCGTGAGCTGCCTTTTCTCCAAAAGTCCCCTGGAGATGACCAGGTCATCTTCCTCTCTTCTGACGGTAAAGCCTGCATACTTCAGCATCGTCCCGATGACAGCAATGATCCATGCCAATAACAGGAGAAGAAACACAGCGCCGCTGATGAAAATCACGCCATTTTCTGCGAAATGCTCAAAACGGTGAAAAAGAGCTTCATAGGGAATAATCTCTTCAAACTGAAAGAAAAAAGCAATCACTGCGGAAATGACCACCCCCGCCCCGCCCGAGGTGGATGCAAGCAGCAGAAGCTGTCCGGGCGAGATCTTATAAATGTCTTGTCCGCTAATGCCGGCCTCTTCCTTCTCTCCGTCCCCGCTGCCCTTCTCCGCTGTAAGCTCCGCCTGGATGGCGGCAGCCTCCGCTTTGGTAATGGCTGTAAGGGTCGCCTCTGCCTCCTGAGTCCCGCTCGTCCCCGCCGTTTCCACCTTGACTTTCACTAGCCCGAACGGACGGTGCAGAATGCCTTCGGAAAAATCCAGGCTCTGAATCCTTTCAAAGGGGATATACCTTTTCTTGCGGACAAAGACCCCATATTCAATCCTGAGCTCCCCCTCCTCTACCCGGTAGGTAAAGCGGAGCCACTTCAGGATGCCGCCCGCCAGCACGAGGAGGACTACGGCTGCAGAGCCAATCAGGTAGAAAAGGTCCCAGTTTGAATTTTTGAACCCGAAAACAATGAATACCAAAAACGGTACAATAAGTTCTTTAAGCTGCTTGAAAAAGTTGGCAGCCGCAGAGATCGGATGCAGCCTCTTCGGCTCAGACATCTTCATCAGCCACCCTTGCCAGCTTTGAAATGGAGAGGCGCAAACCTTCTGCTTCGTCCATATCAAGCGCAGGTATCTCATGGACAGTAGCTGCTGTAGACACGGCAATGGTGGCCAGCGCATACTTCCTCAGGATCGGACCCTGCCTTGTATCGACATGCTGTACCCTGACCATTGGGACCAGCGTCCTTTTGACAATGAATATGCCGTGCTGAAGCTCGATCTCCTGCTCCCGCACCTCATAGCGCCACCTTTTCCACTTCAGCGAAGGGAAAAGAATGATAAAAAAATACAGATACACACATGCCAGGATAACGGCAGCCGGGATGATCCATCCGGGCCCGTCGAAAATAAAGGCAAGCGCCGCAGCCCCTCCCATCGCAAGCACAAAAATGCCTGAGTGGATCGCCCCTGATATCCTCCATACCGGGAGGGCCCTTTTTGAAATCCTTTTTTTTGGTCCGGTGCTCATAAAATAATTCCTCCTGAAAAGGCACTAAGTTTTAAGCCGTCCTTCAGTTTTTATACCTTCCAGTATACAGGACTTCAGGCAGCCCGTGAGGAAATTATATTTTGAACGCTGCCTGGTCAACTTCTTCCAAACCTGCCTCATTCCGGAGGTAGTCTGCCAGCCTGAAAAGAGCATCATCCTTCTTTTTCGCTTCAATCATGCAATAAATTTCCGGTACGCTCCCATTGATGTTCTTCAGGAAGTCCATGAACATGACAGGATCAACATAATCAGCATGGGCCCGAAAGTCCTTGGCGGAGCGGGGGCTTGATATATGCATCTTGATGGGAAGCCTCGCATGCTTCCAGGTCGAAGTAACCCGCTCCCAATTGCTCATCCAGTCTTCATTTTCAAAGTGGGCCAAATGATGATGGTAGTCAAAGACAAGCGGAATGCCAAGCTTTTCACACAGATACAATGTATCGTCCAAAGTGAAGGCCGTGTCATCATTCTCGAGCATGGCCATCTGCTGGATGGCTGCCGGGATCAGCCCCCAGTTATGGATGAACTGCTCCAGCGCCTTCTCCTTGTCATTGTAAGCCCCGCCAACATGCAGGACGCAGCGGTGCTCCGGTTCAATCCCCATCCCCTTCAGCAAAGCCTTATGCATGGAAAGCGTCTTGATCGACACATTCAGAATTTCCGGCTTCAGGGCATTCAGGAGGACAAAATGATCCGGGTGAAAATCAACCCTCATTCTATGGTCTTTAATATAGTCCGCCAGGTCCTGCAGAGCCGGCTTCAGCGGCCTCATATATTTCCAATCGGCCAGTTCCTCATGATTGGCGAGCGGGATCAGCTTGGAGCTGAGCCGGAAGAAGGAAATATCATGGGCAGCATTATGCTTCAGGAGGCGCAGGCAGTTTTCCAGATTGGATATCGCAATCCTCTCAAGCTTCCTGATGGCTGCTTCCCGGTCCTTAATGCCGGAAAATTGTTTATAGGTCATGGTCTGCGAAGGCGAGCAATTCTGCAGATGCACGCTCATCGCCACATATCCAAGCTTTATGATCGTCAATGAGCAACCCCCTTAATGATCCTTATCCCGCTTAGTATGCGCCAATTTCTTTTTAAAAAAGAGGGGTTGGTTTTAATGATTATTTAGGAAAATATGTATTTTATGTAGAAATCCTTCAGATTTATGTAGAATCAGTTCGCTTTTATGTAGAATCCATCCCTTTTTATGTAGAAAAAAGCAAATTTTATGTAGAATAATCCCGAAAACGGAATGGATAAGGCAATAACAGGCCACCGAACGCCAATAATCCAATAAAACAGCAAAAAGGAGTACGGAATGATATAAATTCCGTACCCCTTTTGCTCAAAGCACTCGTGCCCATTTTCTATATTCTATTAACGGCTGCTGTCGGACGTACGGTTGGAATAATTGCCTTGACGGCGTCCGCCCTGTCCCTGCCTTGGTTTATACTGGCCGTCTTTCCTTTTGGAATCATAGCCTCTTCTGTTGTCGCTGCCTCTTCTATTGTCATTGCTTCTTCTGCGGTCATATGGCTTTCTGTCCCTTTTGGAAGGAAGCGGCTTTTCTTCTGTCAGCTTGACAGGAGTATCGTCCGGCTCTTTCGTCAACAGCTTCAGGACAGCTGCCACAACGTCAGAAGCATCGTGCTGCTCAAGAAGCTCATCAGCTGCCTCTTTATAATTTTCCAGGTTATTGGCACTGATTGCCTGTGAAATCTTGTCGACTGCTGCCTTCTGCTGGCCTTCGAGGGCTTCAGCAAGCGTAGGCGGCACCATTTTTCCCATCTTGCTCTTGGTCGTTCTTTCAACAACAGCCAGGTATGATTTCTCACGAGGCGTGATGAATGTCATCGCCATTCCTTCTTTTCCTGCACGCCCTGTACGGCCGATGCGGTGAACATAGCTTTCAGGATCCTGAGGGATGTCAAAGTTGTATACATGTGTTACGCCGGAAATATCAAGACCCCTCGCAGCAACATCAGTCGCAACAAGAACATCGATGGATCCTTCCTTGAACTTTCTCAGGACAGACATACGCTTTGCCTGGCTGAGGTCTCCGTGAATTCCTTCTGCAAGGAAGCCTCTCAAATTCAGCGCCTCTGCAAGCTCATCCACACGCCTTTTGGTACGCCCAAAGATGATGGCCAGTTCTGGTGACTGGATATTCAGAAGGCGAGTCAGTACGTCAAATTTGGTTCTCTCCTGTACTTCCACATAGAATTGCTCAATAAGCGGAACCGTCATTTCCTTTGCTTTGACACGGATGATCTGCGGGTCTCTCATGAATCTTTCTGCCATTCTCTGGATCGGTGCAGGCATTGTGGCAGAGAACAAGAGGGTCTGTCTTTCCACAGGAACGCTTGCCAGAATGGATTCGATGTCCTCGATAAAGCCCATGTTCAGCATTTCATCTGCTTCGTCAAGGATCGCTGTGTGAACATTGTCCAGGCGGAGCGTCTTGCGTTTAATATGGTCAAGCACCCTTCCTGGTGTTCCAACGATGATATGAGGGGGCTTTTTAAGGGCACGGATCTGGCGGTTGATATCCTGGCCTCCGTAAATAGAAAGCACGCGTGCTCTTTTTCCGTAGCCGATCTTATATAGTTCTTCAGACACCTGGATTGCAAGCTCCCGGGTCGGAGCAATGATGATCCCCTGGATAACATCCTTGCTTGTGTCGATTTTATCAATCAGCGGAACTCCGAATGCAGCGGTCTTTCCCGTACCGGTCTGCGCCTGGCCGATCAGATCTTTATTTGCCAGGCTCAAAGGAATTGTTTCGGCCTGGATCGGGGTAGCTTCTTCAAACCCCATTCTTTTTAGTGATTTCATTGTAGCAGGACTGATGCCTAAATCTTGAAACTTTGTCAATGTATTCTCTCCTTCTGTTTCTTGGCAATTATTTATGGTGATTAGCGTCAGATCAGCAGGGTAAGCTGCCGCTCGGACAATTCATGGCAAAACATGCTTTCCTGCATTAAAAGCGGCAGGCAAGCGTTTTGGAGTGTTCTAAGAGGACCGAAGATCTTGTATCTCTGCCGGGATCTGAGTGGAGGGATCCTGGCTGCTGAAACCCGGTAAAGGAGATGGCAGCTTATTTCAGCTGGCTATATTTCATTCAGTATATGAACAATGTTTATAATAAAGCCGAACGGGCAGCCCCGGAAGTCTCCCCTTGCAGTCATACCTATATATTAAAGTGAAAAAAGACATTCTCCAGGTGGAGTATGTCCGGGTTTCAAAGAAATTTCTCTTTGGCACTTTAGGGTTTATCTTACCATTTTTAAGGGCGCTTTGCAATAAAGTGCCCCCCCTGGCAATTATGCCTCATGCTGCAGAAATTCCAATATATCCTGGAACAGCCCTTCACATTCGCCGCTGTGGCAGATCAGGTGCTTCGATTCTTTTAGAAAAATAAGCTTTTTGGACGATGCTCCTATATTTTCATATAGGTATGTGGCACTGCGCGGCGGGACGACTCCGTCCACTTCCCCCTGGGCAATCAGGGTAGGAATCCTGATCTGGTTAATGATCGGCCTAACAGAAGATACCAGCCTCCGGAACTGCAGCGTGGCTGCAATCGGGGTTTCCCTGATTTTCCGGTTATATCTGAGGAACATTTCATTCTTAAAGAGATTTCCTTTAACGGTATCCTTTATCATTTCTCCTATATCTTTCACAAGCTGCTTTGGATTCACATAATAGGCAGCCGCGCTTAAGAGGATCAGCTTTTTCACAGGATAATGCACTGCCAGGTAACTGGCAATGATCCCGCCCATGGAGAAACCGATCACATAGACTTCATCACACTTTTCCATCAGCTTTTGGAGTTCATCTTCTGCATGGCTTATCCACTTTTTATACTCAATGCCTTTCAGCTGCAGCCTGTCCCCATGTCCAGGCAGGGTAGGGACTGCCACTTCCCACGCAGTATGTTTCTTGAGATACTCAGTCAGCGGCTCGATTTCAAATGGAGCACCTGTAAATCCATGTATACAAAGACAGCCGATCATGTACATCACCTTCGTCTGTATGATTTGCTCTCACAGTTCCTTTATTTTACACTTTGCTATGAGTATTATTCCAACAAAATTATCCGCCCTGCAAAGGAAGGCGATATCAAAGAAAAGACTGCCTGAAAAATGGCAGCCTCCCCCGTTTGTATCTATATTTCCCCTGTTTGTATAATCCTTTATGCTGTCATGAGTGCTGCCTTAAAGGCTGAACCAATGAATTTACCAATCCCGGGTGCTCTCCAGGAGCTTGTCTATCTCGAATTGGCCTATCGCATAAAATATATTCTCTTCTTGTAATTCACTGGTTTCATCGAGCAGCCGGTCAATATCCAGATAATATGCTCTCATACGAAACCTCCTACGCCTTTTATGCGCCTCTTTCGGGCCAGGCTTTCTATCTCTAGTATAACATTCTCTTCAGTAAATCGGATTATGGGGGTCGGACCGGATTTTTCATTTCATTTACCCTTTAAAAATTCTTTCAAACATTTATCTGCCAGAGCACATATTTCATTTACTCACTCACCATCCTAGTAAGGGACTATAACTATGAGGTGATGATCATGAACCAATCGCTGGGATATTTGCGTGAACTGCTGTCCAATTACACGGACCGCTCCCATGAATGCCGGGAGCTGTACCATAAAATCACTGACGATCTTTCGGAAGAAGACAATGCGTTTGTAAGCAGACTTACCGAGCAGGAAGCCGCTTTTTTGAACAGCATCCTCCCCCCTGAAATCCAGCATGCCAAAGAAGAACTGGATTATAAAAGAGCCAATAAGCTGAATGAAATCTATGAGCTTCTTACTTAGCCGGGAAAAACAATGTTCCGGGAGATAGGTAAACCTTTTTGTTCCAAGAAGTATCTCCTGCTTTAACTGGGGCTGTTGATTTCTGTTCCAGGCAATTCGCTTTCCGCGGGCGACGCTGTGTCTCCTCAGAGCAAGCTCCTGCTGGGTCTCAGCCTTGCCGCTATCTCCCGCAGGAGTCTACGTGCCTTGCACTCCAATCAACAGGTTTTCAAACTCTTTTTAACTTTCCGAAATGATTTTAAAAAAACGGCCACCCGCCGTTTTTTTGTTTTTCTATTGAACCTCCATCCCCCTTCATTTGTATAATAGATACAATGCAAGTAAGGGAGTGTCTTAAATGGGGATTGGATTCATCGTTTCAATGATTGTCACAGGATTTATTATGATCATCATCTTCTCTATCGCCATTCCGTTTCAGCGGAAATACGTCGTTAAAGAAAATGGCAGGATCAATTTCCGCAAGTCGCCTGTCCTCCTCCGCTGGAATGTTTTCGACGGTCTCGCAATCGGCGTGGCCGCCTACAGCATCATCTGCATCCAGATCTTAAACTTCATGATTTCCGGAGGAAGCACCATTGAAAATCCTTTTGTCCAATTTTTCACGAACCAGGGCCAGGCCTGGGTGATTGTCGGAACAGCCTATCTTATTTCACGGCTGTCCATGGTCATTAAAGGAGTCAGGGAGCTTCAGCAGAATGACTGATCAAGCCGGAAAGGCCAATCAATTTATGATAGCCTTCCAGGACGGGAGCGAAGAGGCATTTGACCAGCTTTACCTTTCGCTTAAATCTCCCTTATATGCTTTTCTGTTCCGCTTCACGAAAGAGGAGCAGCTCAGCATCGATCTTGTCCAGGACGCTTTTCTGAAGCTCCACCAGTCAAAATCAAGCTTTGACCCAAAGAAGGCAGGCGTTAAAACCTATCTTTTTCAAATCGCTTACCATCTAATGATCACCAAGCTGAATAGACGGAAAAAATGGCAGAAGCTACTGCCCTTCCTGCTCCCCTCAACAGAAGGGCAGGTGGACCAGGCAGATAAAATGACAGTCCGGGAAGCCATCGCCAGCCTCTCTGAGGCACAGAGGGCAGTCATTATTCTAAGCTATTATCATGATATGCCTCAGGCAGAGATTGCAGAGGTTGTGGGCATCCCTGTCGGCACGGTGAAGTCAAGGCTCCATCATGCCATAAAAACATTGAAAACTGTCCTGGAGGTGGATGAGATTGAACAAAGAAAAACCAAATGAGACAGAAGAATTATTAAAACAGGAACCGCTTTTAAAAATGCATCTGGAGTCCTACCATGTAAACATACCGGAAATCTCCAGGAAAAAAAGTAAATTCGACAGAGTTCTCTCTTTTTTGGCATCCCCTGCGGTTAATCCACTCGAAAACTATATTAATAAAGGAGGAAGCATAACACTTCTGACTGCTTCTCCAATAGCCATTGGCGCGGTATTGGCCATTGCCCAGCTTTTGCGTCTCTGACCGATATAGTTATAAGAAAATCCCTGTTTCATGTGAAACAGGGATTTTTTTCCTTATGCCATCAACCTATTTTAGTGCTTCAGCTGCTTCTTCCAGCTTCATGCCCCTGGAGCCTTTAAACAGCACAATTGTTTCTGCATTCGTCAGGCTCTGCAGCTTTTCGATCAATGGGCCTTTCTCAGAAAAAGCAAAAACTCGTTCCTCTGAAAACACCTCTTGTGCCCCTTCCGCAATAACGCGGCCGAGAGATCCGAACGTTAACACATAATCAATCTTTTCCGGGTCGATCGCTTGGCCAATCTCGCGGTGAAATCTCACTTCATCATCTCCAAGCTCAAGCATATCAGCCAGCACAAGCACCTTTCTGCTATAGCCTGAAAGCTCTGACACGAGATCGATTGCCGCTCTCATTGAAGTCGGGCTGGCATTATAGGCATCATTGATGACCTTTTCGCCTTTGCTTCCTTCCGAAAGCTCCATCCTCATCGCTGTCAGCTTCAAGGAAGCAAATCCTTCATTCATCTGCTCGTAAGGGATTCCGAGAAAATGGGCAGCCTCCATGGCACAGAGAGCATTCATAACATTATGGACACCGAGCACAGGCAAATGGTATTCCATATCTGAAAGGTTCGCCTGAAAAACGCTCCCCTTCTCTTCCTGGTCGATCCGCACAGGATAGATGCTGTTGGATTGGCCTTTGCCGAACGAGCGGACTTTCGCCGGACCGCTGTAGCCGTTTAGCCTGTCTTTTAGAAGGGGCTCATCTCCATGATAAATGATCATGCCATCATCCTTCAGGCCCTCGATGATTTCAAGCTTGGCCTTTGCAATACCAGCTCTTGAGCCGAGATCCTGGAGGTGGGATTCCCCGATGTTTGTAATCATGACAACATCCGGACGGGCAAGCTTTGTCAGGAACTCAATCTCCCCAAAGCCGCTCATTCCCATTTCAAGGACCGCAACCTCAGTATCTTCCTCCAAAGATAGCAAGGTAAGGGGCAGGCCAAGATGGTTATTATAATTCCCCTCTGTTTTTTGGACCTTGTATTTTAATGATAGAAGACGGGCAGTCATATCCTTCACAGTTGTCTTTCCATTGCTGCCTGTTATCCCGGCCACCTTAATATCCAGCTCATTCCGGTAAGCTTCTGACAGCTGCTGCACTGCCTTGAGCGTGTCCTCTACAACAAGGATCGGCAGGTGAAGCGGCGGATTCGGAACATCCTGCTGCCATAGTGCAGCAGCCGCCCCCTTTCGAAGGGCATCCTCCACAAAACGGTGTCCATCGGTGTGTTCACCCTTGAAAGGAACAAACAGGTTGCCGGGCTCCATTGTCCTTGAATTGATTGATACTCCCTTGATGCTGACATCAGAAAAAGCCGAGTGATCGTTTAGAATAGGAATCATCCCGGCAATCTGAGTGATTGTACGTTTAATCATCTTCTGCGCCTCCTGACTGATCTGCTAATAGAAAAGGGACACGGCCCATAAGCCGTGCCTCTATCCTTAAAAGTTACATTGTATGTTTGATGCTTTGTTTCTCCGTATGCCTTTCAAGCGCCAGGTTCACAAGCCTTTCAATCAGCTGCGGATATTCCACGCCTGTATGCTTCCAAAGAAGCGGGAACATGCTGAACGGCGTAAAGCCAGGCATTGTATTGACCTCATTGATCATGACCTTGCCGTCACGCGTCAGGAAGAAGTCTGCCCTTACGAGTCCGGAGCAGTCAAGCGCTTTGAAAGCCCTGATCGACATCTCGTTCAGTGTGCTGTATTCCTCTTCTGTGATTTCAGCAGGAATGATCATGGCTGTATCGCCATCCTCATACTTGGCTTTATAATCATAGAAATCTTTTTTCGGTACGATTTCGCCGGCCACCGAACACTCCGGCTCATCATTTCCAAGGACGCCGAGCTCAATCTCTCTCGCTGTTACGCCTTCCTCCACAATGATCTTCCGGTCAAACTGGAATGCTTCTTCAAAAGCTGCTGCCAATTCTTCACGATTTGTGCATTTGCTGATTCCTACACTCGATCCAAGATTGGCCGGCTTGACAAAGCAAGGATAGCCAAGTTCTTCTTCCACTTTCTCATAAGCTGTCTCCCCAGCCTTTTGCCATTCGCTGCGGACGAACCATACATAGTTGACCTGAGGCAGGCCAGCCTGGGCAAAGATATTCTTCATGATGACTTTATCCATGCCTGCAGATGAGGCAAGCACGCCATTGCCGACATATGGAAGGTTAAGGAGCTCAAGCATCCCCTGAACCGTGCCGTCTTCGCCATTAGGGCCGTGAAGGAGCGGAAAGATAACGTCAAAGCTGCTTTCTTCAGCTGACTTGAACATAGCCGGAGCCAGGGCTGCAGGCGACATAGCCTCTCCCTGTGAGAACTCCAGCTGCTTGACGCTTTCAGCCGGTGCCTCGAGCATCGGGCCCTTCACCCATTCCCCTTCCTCGGTTATGTAAACAGGATATATATCGAATTTCTCCAAATCCAAGGCTTTAATGACAGCAAGAGCCGTCTGCATTGATACTTTATGCTCTGCGGATTTTCCGCCGTATAATAATCCAAGCTTCTTTTTCATCAAAAGGAACCCTCCATTTATTCAATCACATGTTTCATTTTACCACTCCAAAAGCGAAAAAGGCGTGATTGACTATTGTTATTTGCAGGAATTTTTTTCTTTCCCAGTCTGCCCTGCTTTCTATATATGTATGATTTCCTATGCCCATCTGCCACCATTAACCCTAATTCCCCCATCCCCCTGGATAACTGGTTCTTAGGTATTATTCTCAAATAGCATTCCAGGTGATATAGTTTGAATTTATAGAATATTTTTATTTATTTTCTTTTAAAAATTCCCACTTAACAAGAAAGGTTTACGACTGTATAATCCACGTTATACAAACAAATGTGTTTTTAAGGAGGACAACAATGAAACGGCTAGGACTACTCCCCAGAATTATTCTTGCAATAGCTTTAGGCATTTTAATTGGTTCTTTTTCACCCGAAGGAGCCATCAGGCTGTTCGCTACATTCAACAGCCTGTTCGGAAACTTTCTCGGCTTTGCTATCCCTTTAATCATCATCGGGTTCATTGCTCCCGGCATCGGGACAATGGGAAAAGGTGCCGGCAAGCTTCTCGGCATTACAACAGGGTTTGCTTATGCCTCTACCATCGCTGCAGGGACAGCCGCCTATTTTGCCGCTGTCAGCCTGTACCCTGCCCTGCTTAAGAATCAGAGCTTAAAAGAATTCGGGAATCCGGAAGAAGCACTCGCTGCTCCTTTTTTCCAGGTGGACATGCCGCCGGTCATGGGCGTTATGACAGCACTGCTGCTTGCTTTCACAATCGGGCTTGGACTTGCCGGCCTGAAAAGCAATGCTTTGCAGGACGTGATGGATGATTTCCGCACTATCATTGAAATGCTAATCGAAAAAATCATTATCCCTTTGCTGCCATTCCATATCTTTGGGATCTTTGCTAATATGACGCACGGCGGACAGGTTGGAAGCATCATCAGTGTATTCGCAAAAGTATTTATCATGATTATTGCCCTTCATTTCCTTTTCCTGCTTTTGCAGTACACAGCGGCAGGGGCTGCCGCCCGGAAGAATCCTTTCTACCTGCTGAAGTCCATGCTTCCTGCTTATTTCACTGCGCTCGGGACCCAGTCTTCTGCCTCAACAATCCCTGTCACGCTGAAACAGGTTAAAAAGCTGGGCGCTCGGGAAAAGACAGCAGATTTCGCTGTGCCGTTACTGGCAACGATCCATTTATCCGGGAGCACCATCACACTAGTGAGCTGTTCCATTGCGGTTCTTATGCTCCAGGGTGAAGCAGTATCCTTCGGGCAGATGTTCCCGTTTATCATGATGCTCGGGATCACGATGATTGCCGCTCCAGGCGTTCCCGGGGGCGCTGTCATGGCTGCCCTCGGCCTGCTGGAATCTATGCTTGGCTTTAATGGGACAATGACCGCTTTGATGATTGCCCTCTATCTTGCCCAGGACAGCTTTGGCACTGCCTGCAACGTAACAGGCGACGGCGCCATCACAATTCTGGCAGACAAAGCAAGCGGAAAGAAAGCCGTTCCGCTCAAAAATGAAGCAAAAGCTGTTTAGCCTGAAAATTACTTTTGACATCTCCTGGATAATCATCTAAACTGTTTCTAACATTCAGTAAACAGAAACTAATAGATGAGTTATGACAGGAATCAGTAGGGTTTGCTTCCCTGTTTGAAGAGAGCCGGTGTTTGGTGCGAACCGGTACAAAAGCAAACGTGAATTACCTCCTTGAACATTCTTTGTGAAACATGAAGTAGCAAAGGACGGACGGTCCGTTATCCGAACGAGCGGAAGACAAGTGTCTTCAACAAGGGTGGTACCGCGTGCAAAACCACGTCCCTTTTTACAGGGATGTGGTTTTTTTGTGCGTTCAAAACTCATCAGGAAGTGCCGCAAACAAAAAAAACATAAGGAGGATATATCGTGGAGAATTTTATAGAAAAGCTGAACCCCGACCAGAAAAAGGAGCTTGAAAGGCAATATCAGCTTTATACCAGCGGCACTCAGGATGTGGTGCCTCTTCAGGAGCTGAAAAATAAGATCGCCAAATCACTCTTCCTCGGCAAGCCGCTGAAGGTGAAGCTCGGGCTTGATCCGTCCGCACCTGACGTCCACCTGGGCCATACTGTCGTATTGAACAAGCTGAAGCAATTCCAGGAAAATGGCCATACCATCCAGCTGATCATCGGCGACTTTACCGGAAAAATCGGGGATCCCACCGGAAAATCTGCAGCAAGAAAACAGCTGACTGACGAAGAGGTGAAGCATAATGCGGAAACCTACTTCCAGCAATTCGGCAAAGTGCTTGATATGGGCAAGGCCGAGCTTCATTATAATTCCAAGTGGCTGTCTGCCCTTCATCTCCAGGATGTCATCGAGCTGGCCGGCAAAATCACAGTCGCCCGCCTGCTCGAGCGGAATGATTTTTCTGAACGGCTTGGGGCAGGGAAGCCCATTTCTCTCCATGAGTTTTTCTACCCGCTCATGCAGGGCTATGATTCAGTAATGCTCGAAAGCGATATTGAACTTGGCGGCAATGACCAGCATTTCAATGTCCTCATGGGAAGGCATTTACAGGAGCACTATGGCAAAGAAAAACAAGTGGTAATCCTTGTTCCTCTTTTGGAAGGGCTCGATGGAAAAGAGAAAATGTCAAAGTCCAAGAACAATTACATCGGGGTGGACGAAAAGCCGGAGGATATGTACGGTAAAGCCATGTCGATTCCAGATGAACTGATGGAGAAATACTTCCGCCTTGCTACAAGCCTGCCTCTTGCTGAGAAGATGTCCATCAAGGAAAAGCTTGAAGAAGGGTCACTTCATCCCCGGGATGCTAAAATGCAGCTTGCCAGAACCATTGTCAGCATGTACCACGGACATGAGGCTGCCGAAAAGGCGGAAGACCATTTCAAAAGCGTTTTCCAGCAGGGCTCCATGCCGGAAGACATGCCTGCCCTTACATGGGATGGCAGTGATGAGCCAGATCTGCTGGAATTGCTGATGTTTGCCGGCTTCTTCCCTTCCAGAAGCGAAGCCAGACGGATGGTTCTAAACGGCGGTGTCAGGATGAATGGCGAAAAGGCTGAAGACATTAACACGAAGGTTTCTTTGCAGGCAGAGCTGATCCTGCAAGTTGGAAAGAGGAAATTCGCCAGGATAAAAAAGGTATAAAATAAAAAAAGGGAAGACACCGTTTAGGATATCTTCCCTTTTTCTATATTAATGGCCGGAAAGCTTTGCGCCTTCCTGTTTGTGGACAGCCAGCTTATCAACCAGATGCAGGCTCGGCTCATTGAGGCCGATCAGCTGGACGCTTGTTCCATTTTCGCGGAGCTTCATCACAATTTTATCAATGGCAGCTACAGCAGAGTCATCCCAGACATGTGCTTCAGAGAGATCGATGACTACTTCCTTCGCCGTTTCCTTCAAATTAAAACTGCCGGCAAAATCAGTAACAGAAGCGAAGAACAGTTGTCCTGTCACTTTATAGGTGCGTTTTCCTGCTTTTTCATCCAGGATCGTCGACACCTTTACCTTTGAGATTTTGGCAACGAAGAATATTGCACTGAGGAGCACCCCAGCAAACACGCCTTTAGACAGGTCATGAGTGAAGACAACTGTTACAACGGTTACGACCATGACAATGGAGTCCGTGGCAGGAACCTTTGCCATATTGCGGAGAGAAGTCCAGTCAAATGTACCAATGGATACCATAATCATGACTCCTACTAGCGCAGCCATCGGAATCTGGACAACCAGGTCGCCGAGAACGAGAATCAGGAACATCAGGAACACACCGGCTGTCAAGGTAGATAACCTTCCCCGGCCCCCTGACTTCACATTAATGACGGATTGGCCAATCATCGCACAGCCGGCCATCCCGCCGAAAAATCCATTAATGATATTGGCAATCCCCTGCCCTCTGGCTTCACGGTTTTTGTTGCTTTCCGTGTCGGTCATATCATCGACAATGGAAGCAGTCAAAAGTGACTCAAGCAGGCCGACAATGGCCAGTCCGAGGGAATAAGGGAAAATAATCTTCAGTGTTTCCAGGTTCAGCGGGATATCCGGAATCAGGAAGACCGGAAGCTTTCTTGTCAGCTCTCCCATGTCTCCTACTGTCCGTACATCCGAACCTGTCGTTATCGCAATGATAGAAATGACAATAATGGCAACAAGCGGCGATGGGACAGCCTTTGTCATGCGCGGAAACAAATAAATGATCGCAAGCGCACCGGCTACCATGGCATACATGACCCATGTAGCATCGACAAACTGTTCAAGCTGCGCCATAAAAATCAAGATGGCGAGCGCATTCACAAATCCGATCATCACGGACCTTGGAATGAATTTCATAAACCTGGCCAGCTTAAAGACACCCAGCAGCAGCTGAATGATCCCGGTCAGGATGGTGGCAGCGAACAAGTACTGGAGCCCATGGTCTGCAACAAGCGTAACCATCAGCAGCGCCATGGCTCCTGTTGCCGCTGAAATCATCCCCGGCCGTCCGCCGACAAATGCAATAATGACCGCAATGCAAAAAGAAGCATAGAGACCGACCATCGGGTCTACACCTGCAATAATGGAGAAGGCGATCGCCTCGGGAATCAGCGCAAGCGCTACGACAATCCCGGCCAGGATATCTCCTCTGACATTGCCAAACCATTGTTCTTTAATTGATAAACCTTTCAAATGAACACCCCTTAATTTATTTGGATTTATAATGTGACTTTGAACTCTCATCAAAGTCCGGGCCGACAAAAACATAGAGTATCATACCATATTCCAGATAATTTACAAGAGGTGGTGTAAGCGCTGAATTAGTGATTTTCTGCTGTTTTTCTTTGATTTTCTTTAAAATACTTATCCGGATGAATCCTGATGATGCAAAAAAATAAGCCCTCTAAAAAGAGGGCCAGGCGTTTTTAGCCGATAGGCGTGCAACTCTCAATATAATGCCCATCCGGATCTTCCATATAAGCGACAGTCTGCCCCCATGGCTTTTTTACCGGCTCCAGCAAAATGCGGACTCCTGCCTTGCGTGCCTTTTCAATTGTCCCTTCCACATCCTCCGTCACAAAGCCCAGCTCCATCGTCTGCTCTTCCCGGAAACCTGCTGGTATTGGAAGATCTGTCAGTTCACGCCCATTTTCCCGAGTGTTCATGGAAAGGATCGTACTGCCTGTGTCATATTCTATATAGGTGCCGAATTCATTTTTCAGATTGAGACCGAGAAGTTCGCCATAAAACTGCTTCGTCTTTTCCAAATCCTCAACATATAAAATAATATAGCCCAGCTTCAAACTCATCATTCCGCCCCTTTCAACAGGCCGGCACTTCCGGCCGGCTTTTGCGCTTTTATAATGAACCGGTGCGACCGGACTTCCGTATAGCCCGTCCGCTGGATTTCCCCGTGCAGCTCCCTCAGCTTTTTTTCGTATCTCGCGGCAGTAAACCCTTCTATCTGCCAGGGAATGGCCTTCAAATAGTAGAGAATGGCGCCGACATCATAGAATCTTGTATAAGGGTATGCTTCATAAGAATCGACAATATGGAAGCCGGCATCTTCAAGCTGCCGGACTGCCTTTTCCAGATGCCATCCCTCATGCCCGAAATCCTCTTTAGCGCCAAGCATACGGTTCAATCCTAAGTTATCAGTTCCGCCAACCTGCTGGGTTATAAAGACCCCTCCGGCCTTCAGGATGCGGTTCACTTCCTGCGTATCATACGACTCATGGCGGTTAATCACGAGATCAAACAAACGGTCACCAAAAGGCAGTCCCGAATCATCTTTTACCTCATAAACCTCTATTCCCAGCGGCCTTAGACGTTCTGCTGCAATCCCTATATTTGGCCCGTACCCTTCTGTGGCTGCTGTATAGGACGGAAGCGGGGATAATAAGGAAAGAAACTCTCCTCCGCCGGTACCCATATCCAGCATGGATGCCGCATTCAACATCTCAGGCAGCACCCAGTTCGTATAATTCCAGGCCAGCGGCTCAGAGGCCATCCTCCCTGTTTCCGTCAGATAAGAGAAGTCCCATCCTGTAAATTCCTTCTCAGCTTGTTTTACTAAAAAATCAAAATATGCTCTGTACATTCCGTCTCCTCCTGTCTATTGTTCATTAACTTAGCAAAATAGAAGAAGGCGGCCCCCTTATCGGGTTGCTAACTGTCGGTTAACAGATAGTACATGGATTATGACTCCTTTTTTCTTATATTCTAGCATTTACGTAAGGTTTTTTTATAATTTTTTGAATTTTTTTATGAGGTAAATTGGCAATAAATGTTGCATGGAAAAATTATCACTATTTTTAGGTAGAATCCAGCTGATTACAGATAGAAAAAACTAAAATTCAGGTAGAATAACTCTGAAATCAGGTAGAAACAGCCGAAATAAAAGCAGCAGCTCTACATTTTAGAGCTGCTGCCTCTGCTTAGCTGATCGTTTTTAAGCCAATAACCCCGCCAATGATCATCCCGATAAATATAACCCGTTTCCAATCCCGGGATTCACCGAAAAACAGCATGCCGAGCAGCACGCTTCCGGCTGCACCGATCCCGGTCCAGATTCCGTAGCCGGTGCCAATCGGGATCTCCAGCAGTGCCCGGGAAAGAAAATAAAAGCTGATGAAGCCAGATAAACCGGATAAGAGTGTATATTTTTTTCTTGTGAAGCCTTCAGACAGCTTCATGAAAATGACGAATCCTATTTCACCGAATCCCGCCAATACTAAATAAAACCATGACATGCCTACTCAGCCCCCTTTTCTGTCTCTTCTTCTTTGGAGGTCATTTTCAGCCCGATGATGCCGCCGAGCAGCAGCGCCAGGAATAAAAGCTTCACAGCCCCGCCCGGCTCCCCGAGGAACATCATACTGACAATTACAGTCCCCGCTGCTCCGATCCCGGTGAATACTGCATAAGCTGTCCCGATCGGGATGGTTTTCATCGCATTTGAGAACAGCATAAAGCTGATGATAATCAATATAATGGTGATGGCCGCCGGCAAAGGCTTTGTGAATCCTTCTGAATACTTAAGCCCGAAGGCCCACCCTATTTCGCATATTCCTGCTGCAAATAAATAAATCCAAGGCATGGATGCTACCCTTCTTTCTTCATGATGATTCCGGCCAGGAAGATCTTCCATGCCGATTCTCTCCGTTTGTTGTATTCCTCCCGGCTGTAATAATGCTGTTCGACCAAAAGCCCGTCAATCAGGCAATAAAATGCTGCAGCCATTTCGCCGCTTCCGGCCGCCGTGAACATCGACTCTTTTTTACCGTGCTCAAATAAGCCCTGCAGCATGTCAGTGGAATGCTTTTCATATTCAAAAAATTCTTCTTTCAGCTTTGGACCGAGATCAGCCGGCGGAAAAAATATCGCCCGCTTAAAAAACTGGATATTCTCATTTTCTTCCCTCAACTCGGTCAGCGCATCAAAAATCGCCTTGATCGTATCAAGAGCATTATCAGAGCTTTGATCGTCCATGGCTTCCTTAATGGTGAGCAGCTCCAAGGAAACCGTATCCCGGAAAACCGACAGGAACAGCTCTTCTTTTGATGGAAAATGCGCATATAAAGAAGGGGTTTTTATGCCAACCGCCTTGGCGATGGCAGACAGCGGCGTTCCCTCATATCCTTTTTCAGCAAAAAGCTTTAATGCTGCTTGTTTGATTTGCTGTGAGGTCATCTTGTTTCAACTCCCTAACTATCGTTAGTTAGAATTATAACAAAATGAATCCCTGTATTCAATAGAGAAAATTGTTTCTGCTGCCTCACTAAAATAAGGGAAAATATGATAGTGTTTTTTTGACAGGAGGATGCTAATGATGATTACGGAACTGGATAAAGAGGAATTCAGCAGATGCAGGAAGCTGCTTCACCCGGAAGGGCAATTAGAAGCTGCCGCAGTAATAGAAGGGGCCAGTGCAGGAAGGGTTTTTGCAGACGATAGACTCGCCCCTACCACAGGTCTTATTTGGCTCGGGAATAATGACGGCTTTATTTTCATTGGTGATGAAAACAATGAAAATTTTAACGGAGCTTTAAATGCTTTTATAGACAGAGTGATTAAAACCGAGGCAATGAAAGTTCAGTTAGAATGGTTCGAAGCTATTGGCAATCATGATGAATGGAATAAGACGATGGAAAAAGCTTTTGCCCGCCGGGAGCTTGGCAGCTGGAAGCAAAGAATATATAAATTAAAGCCAGGCAGCTATTCTGATGACTTTGACGACTCTGCTGAAGAAGGCTATGAAACCATAAGAATCAAGAAGGAACATTTTGAAAAAGGAAAAAACAAATTCCTTCAGGATAAGATTAGCCTGTACTGGCCAGCACCCGATACATTTTTAAAAGAAGGAATAGGCTATGCTTCTATACATAAAGATGAAATCATCAGTGTTTGCTTCTCAGGATTTGTTGTGGGGAACGTCCACGGAATTGATATTGAAACACTCAAGCCCCATCAAGGAAAGAAATTAGCGCAAAGCTTAGCCCGCAAGTTTGTACAAGAATGTCTGCAAAAAGAGAGAATTGCCTATTGGGACTGCATGGAAATGAACAAGCCTTCCATCGCTGTTGCAGAGCGCCTTGGATTTACCCATGTTTCAACGTATACCGGCTTTGAATTCCCACTAAAATAAAGCTGAGGGTCCTAGACTCTCAGCTGATTGTTGCCCGTATTTCCCACTCCCCGACAAGCTCTACTTCACCAGCCGGAATGTCCAGCCGTGCCCCAAAGGAATCGAGAAGTTCACTGCTCGCTGCATGCCTGTGAACAATATCCTCATCCTCCTCAAAAAGCGCCGCCGAAATAGATTGCAAGTATCTCATTTGTGATGACGCACCTATGAGACTATCATGCAGATTAGACATAAAATAATCGTAGCTTGCCCTGCTTTCCCACAAACCGAAGATAACAGCATCGGCATCCCCTTCCGGTCTGGTCCAGCCGCCGAACTGCCGGATAAAACCGGGGACGTGCTTCAATGGCTCCCATCCCATTTGGGCGAGACTGAACTCTTCCCTGGAAGCTGAGTCAACCCCGCACCTGATATATTTCACGAGCATTCAGCCTGGCACTCCGATATGGGAAAGATCACCGGCAAGTACAAGCTCAAGCTCTCCGTCCCTGTATGTCATATGGGTGAGGCTTGTGCCATGGATGAACGGGGGTTCCCATATTTCATTGACTGTCACCTTATTGGCAAGCATGACTGCCGTTTTGATGACAACCGCGTGGGTGACGATCAGGATTTTCCCTGTGCCCCGGCTGGCCCCCAGCTCCTGCAGGAACCCGGCCAGCCTGGTCTTCACATCCAGGAAGGTTTCTCCCTCCGGGTTCTCAAACTTTTCCGGCTCGTTCCAGTAATAGCCATATTGTTCAGGAAAGAGCATCTTTATTTCTTCGCCTGTTTTTCCCTGCCACAGGCCCAGATGGATTTCCATCAGCCTTTCGTCCGTACGGATGGACGCAGTGCTGCTTCCGGCAAGCTTTTCGGCTGTCTGGATGGTCCGGGAGCTTGGGCTTGAAATGATTTCGTCAAATTGCATCTCACGCAAATATTCCCGAAGCCTTTCAGCATCCCCCAGCCCTTTTTCAGTCAAATTCGAATCAAGCCTGCCCTGCATCCGTCCCGATTTATTCCATTCCGTTTCACCATGCCTTACAAAATATAAATCAAGCAAGTTTCATTCCTCCTCTAGTTGATCTCCAGCTGATGATGAAAGCTTCCCGCCTTCATCAGGATTTCCTGCTCAAGCTCCCTGGGATAGGAAGCGATGAAGCAGCAGGATGGCCCGCCTGACTTCAGCAGGTCCACACCCTTGCAGGAAAATTCATCTCCAGTGAACTCCCTATTGGAGAAAAGCTGGTTCAGCTCATAAAGTATTCCCTTCGAGCCGACAGGTTGCGTACGGACTCCATCCATCCTGGTGATTTCTTTGAATAGCGAAAGCGGTGCAATCGCCCCTGTTTTTTCCAGGACCTCTTCGCCGACAAGGGGCAGCCCGATAACCGCCAGCTTCTCCCGGCCGGTATAAAGGGGCAGAGCTTCAGGGCTGCCTGTCATTTTTCCGATAATGATCAGCCCGACCGCCGTTTGAAGGAGAGCAAAATTGCTTTCGGTGCTTCCTGTGACAGTTAAGTCTACAATCCCCGCTTCCTCTGCACCCTTCTCAATGCCCCCGGCAAGCGAATGCCAATGCTCGTCCCCTGCAAAATTGTGCAGGACGGCTGCAAAAGGAACACCGCCGGCTGAAAGATTTTCCATGACAGCCGTGCGAAAAGCAAAATAAGCAACCGTATCATACGGGACCTTTACATGGTCAGCCTCCTTCAGGCCGATGCCGCCGCTGTTGTCGCTGCTGATGACCAGAGTTTCTCCGTTTCCGCCTGATATGTATAATACGTCCCTCATTCCGGCACATTCCCTTCCCTCTGCCTCTCACCAAGCACCCGGCTGATGCGAGGGACTGCCCAGAAAGCCAGAATACCATTCAGGACTGATCCTATCAGAAGGGAAGGCACAATTGCGATATAAAAACCAGTCCCCATTAAAAAAAGGAACGGGAGCGGCGCTGCAAATGTGTTGCCTGCTGCAAAAATAACGAAGGCCATCTTCCTCCGGCCGCTTCCCCACAGTTTTCCGTACACCCAGACCAGAACGGCCATTTCAGCAGCAACGAGAAAATGAAGCGGTCCGAGCGGCATCCCGCCGACCAGTGCCGACAGGAGGTGGCCGAGCCCGGCCACAATGCTGCCGGCTCCGCCCCCCAGCAGGGCAGCGGCAGCTAAGGCTGGAAAGGAATCGAGTGCCACACTCCCTATAACCGCCGGAATTTTGACAGCTGCCCCAATGGCTGAAAAAGCAATGAACAAGGCAGCCAGCATCATCTTTTTATTTTTCACAATCAGTTCTCCTTGCGCTTTCCGCCGCGGAAAACCTTCGCACTGCGAACATATTCCACATCCTTCACTTGAAGGCGGAAATTAATCACCCTCGCCAATGCGAAGAAGTAGTCAGAGAGGCGGTTCATATACTGAAGGCAAACTTCAGGAACCTTTTCTTCTGTTTTGATGAGTGTGACGATGAGCCGCTCTGCCCTTCTGGATACCGTCCTTGCTATATGGATGGAAGCAGAAGGCTTTGAACCTCCAGGGAGGATGAAGCGTTCTAGCTCGGGCGCCTCTTCAATGAATTCATCGATCCTGCTTTCCAGATAATCGATGGATTCCTGCCCAAGCTTCAGTTCCCTTTTAGCCGACACATTGGCCAGGTCTCCTCCGCAGTCAAACAGCTCATGCTGAATCTTTTCCAGATCATCCAGCACATCCTTGAATACTTCCCCATCCAGCTCAGTCATGGCCTGTCCGACAAAGCAGTTCACCTCATCAACCGTGCCATACGCTTCAACCCGGACATCGTCTTTATCCACCCGGCCGCCAATGATGCTTGTCTGCCCTTTGTCGCCTGTCCTTGTATAAATCCTCATCTTCATTTCCCCTATCTTTTTATTTTAATTTCCGGCTGATGCCATACCAGATCAGATCGACCCTTTCAGCAGCTGCTGCGGCATCCTGGAATATCCACCCGGCGGCATCCCGCCAATCCCGGTCTTGTTTTTCCATCGGTACAATCCCTTTTGTGATATCTGTCCCGATCAGTACCAGTTTTCTTTCCTGCACACCAGCTTCCCAGCGGAGCCAATCATCTAACCGCTCCTTCCACAGGGCTCTTGCCGGATCCTTATCCATTCTCTTTATATCTTCGCGGATCCACTGTTCGATTCCTTCCAGAATGACACAGTTTGGCGCCGCACGAGAAGCTTCAGGCAACCGCTCGCCTATATATGCATTATGCCAGGCAATGGTTTCCCCTTCATACTGCCTCTTCACCCAGGCAGCTTTCCCGTTGAAGCTTCCTCCAATAATAAAGTGCATCTTTCACCCCTCCTGAACCCATTGTCTTCCCAGATAAGTGTGATGGCGCCGGCATGCGGGGCTCTCCACTCCCAGAACGGCCTTTCCTCTGGGGCAAGCATTGTCAACAGCTGCCGGATCACCCCGCCGTGCGTGACGACAGCAGCTCTTGTTCCTTGATGCCGGATCAGGATGGTCCTGATTTTTTCCCAGCCATGCATGACCCTTTCAGAAAACTGCCCATAATCCTCGCCTTCCGGTATCGGGGCGGTAAAAGGATCATTGAGCCAGGCCTGGTAGGCAGGATCATTCTTCAGCTCTTCATAGACACTGCCTTCCCATCTGCCAAAATTTATTTCCCGCAGCTCCTTCAGCTTGAGAGCATCTCCTCCGGGCAAAAGACCGGCAGTCTCGAGGCAGCGTCCCAGATCGCTTGAAAAAATGAAAGGAAATTCAGGCAGGGAGCGGGCCCAGCCTTCAAATCTTCGTTTCTCTTCATGGCATAAGGCAGAGTCTGACCAGCCGAGATAGGCTTTGTGCCTGTTTTGTTCTGTCAGGACATGGCGAAATAATGTAACAGCCACAGTACCATCCATAAAAAGCATTCAGCTCCTTCTGCAGATGCACCCAGCACATCCCCTGTAATTCCGCCAAACCATTTAACCGACTTTACAGCGGCAAACATCAGAAAACCTGCTGCTGCCAACAGCAGAATCGCCGCATGGACTGCAAGGCTGATATCTGCCATAGCATACAACACGAACACCAGCAGCACTGCCGCCGGGTAAAAGGCCAAATCCCTGGCACTGGCAGCTTTTTGAAACATTGCCCCCAGTCCTTCAGGCTTTGCCGGTCGCACCTGCATCAGGAGGACGCCCATGATCTGCTTTCCGAGAAACGGAATCAGGGCAATGAGCCAATATGCCTCCGGCTGTTGCTGAAGCACTATTTCGTATATGAACAAAAAGCGTGCGGCAAGAAGCACAATGACCGAAAGGACGCCGAACGCACCTGTGCGGGGATCCTTCATGATTTCGAGCCGCTTCTCCCGATCCTGATAAGAGAAGAAGGCATCGCTCGCATCCATCCAGCCGTCCAGGTGGATTCCTCCTGTCAGGATAATCATGGCAAGCCATAGGGCAAATGCCGAGGCGAGCTGCGAAAACGGGGTCCATTCCAGGAATCCATACAGCACCAGGCTGTAAAAGAGTCCCTGGAGAAGCCCGAGAATTGGAAAAGTGATCACGGCCCTTTTCAAATGGACTTTATCCATCGGTATCTGCATCGGCACCGGAATGCTTGTGAAAAATTGAATGTTGATCAAAAATCCTTTAATGGTTTTCATGTATTTTCATATCCTATAATTTCTTTGATTTTATCCCACTGAAGATGCTGCTTTGCCTCATTGGCGAGTTTCTCAAAGCGTTCGTCCTTCATGTCTCCGATCCGTACAGGCTCCTTTTGCGGCAGGCCTTTTTCCTTCCGGATGCTGCCAAGCCACCTGTTTCTGAAGCCGTCATTATGAAAAACATGATGAAGATAGGTCCCGATGACCTTTCCGCCGCTGCCGCTATAGCCTTCCTCCCGGCCATCTTCGATCAAAAATAAACTCCTGCCTGCATCTATGCCTTTTTTGGCTGTTTGGCCAAGGTGAATCTCATAGCCTTCAACACTGCCGCTGCCAAACCCGGCGGATGCTATGTACGAACCCTTCGCCTGGACGGTTATTTTTTCTCTGAAGAAGGTCGTATCAGCCTCTATGAGGCCCAGCCCCTTTGCTTTCACGCCTATCGTACCGCTGTCGGTCCCTTCAGGATCATACAGCTGCTCCCCTAGCATCTGGTAGCCGCCGCATATTCCGGCAATCCTGCAGCCCTCCCCGGCAAGACGGATAATAGAACGGTCCAGGCCGGCTGCCTTCAAAAACTGCAGATCATGGATTGTACTTTTCGTCCCCGGGATGATGATGGCATCCGGCTTGCCCAGCTCAGCAGCATTTTTCACCCAGCGCACCGACACGTCTTCTTCATAGAGAAACGGTTCAATGTCGCTGTAATTTGATATATACGGCAGCCTGATTACCGCAATATCAATCTTCCCTCCCTGTTTCCTGTAAAAGCTGTCCTCAAGGGAAAGCGAGTCCTCTCCATCAATCATATGGTTATCAAAATGGGGAAGAACGCCAAGAACAGGAATCCCTGTCCGCTCCTCCAGCCAGGAGATGCCGTCCGCAAACAAATCCGGGTCGCCCCTGAACTTATTGATGATCAAACCCTTTACCCGCTCCCTTTCTTCAGTCGTGAGCAGCTCAAGGGTGCCGATGATGCTTGCAAACACGCCTCCACGGTCGATATCCGCTGTCAGGATGACCGGGATGTCAGCCAGATCGGCCACCTTCATGTTGACAAGCTCCCTGTCCTTCAAATTGATTTCCACCGGACTCCCGGCACCTTCTGCAACAATGACATCAAAATCGGCTTCAAGCTTTTTCAATGATTTTTGGATTACATCCAGGCCCTTTTCATAAAAATTCTCACGGTAGCTGCGGCCGGAATAGGTTTGAACTGCCTTTCCAAGCAGGACCACCTCTGAGCTCATATCAGATTTCGGCTTCAGCAGGATCGGGTTCATCCAGACTGTTGCCTCGGTCCTTGCCGCTTCTGCCTGGATGCCCTGCGCCCGGCCGATTTCCCTGCCGTCCGCCGTCGCATAGGAATTATTGGACATATTCTGCGACTTGAACGGCGCCACCCTGAGGCCCTCATTGGACAGCAGCCGGCAGAGAGCAGTAGCGATAAAGCTTTTCCCCACATCTGAAGCCGTTCCCTGTATCATGATGCCTTTCATGGTTTTCTTCCTTTCATAAGAAGCGGTATTCCCGCTTCCACAAGATAAGCCTGGACTGCCATTCCCACAATCCTCTGATGAAGCCGGCCAAGCAGCCTGGCGTATATATGGGACACACTCCCTGTTTCAATCGGTTCATACTTAACTTCATTGCTGACAATGATTAATGCCGCCGCACTCTCTTTAAGAGAGTGGATATCAGTAAGGATCCGCTCCTTGACCGCTTCCTGAAACTCCGGACTCTCCCATCTGCCGCCTGTCCCGAATAATTCATTATTCAACAGAGTGGTCAGGCAGTCCAGAAGCAGCACATCCCGCTTTGTAAAAGCTGCAGACAGCTCCCCTATTCCTGCAGGCTGTTCCCAGGTCCTCCAACCGCTGCCGCTTTCATCCCGCTGCTTTTGATGCAGCAGGATCCGCTCGGCCATTTCATCATCCGAGCTCTTCCCTGCGGCAATATAATGAAGACGGCCATTGGAGGCGGCAGCTCGGGACTCTGCTGTTTTTTCCGCAAAGGTGCTTTTGCCGCTGCGGACGCCTCCTGTAATGAATATCAGTCCTTCTGACCTGTCCATTCGTCGATCGCCTCCATCAGCTTCTGATTGTCTTCTTTCCCTTTGACGGCAAACCGCAGCCAGCGCCCTGAAAGGCCGGGGAAATTATAGGTATGGCGCGGGACAACCCCTTTTTCCAGCAAAAAGAAGAACAATTTTTCCTGGTCACCCAGCTCCGGGTGACGGAGCAGATAAAAATTGGTTTTCGATTCGGACACGAGCAAGCCTTTGGCCTTGTAGAAGTTAAAGAGCCTGCTTCTTTCTTTTTCCATATAAATTTGTGTTTCCTCTATGTATAGATCTTCATCCAGACAAATCAGCCCTGCCTGCTGGGCAGCGGAGTTGATGCTCCAATGGTACTGAAAGCGGGCCATTCCCCTGATCAGCTCAGGTTCTGCCAGCACATAGCCGAGCCTCAGACCCGGAATGCTGAACATTTTTGTCATGCTGCGAAGAAGCATGAGGTTCTTGTATTCTGAAAGCAGCGGCACGAGAGATTCATAATCCGGCAGAAAATCATAGAAAGCCTCATCTACGATGACGAGTGTTTCGGGACATCCCTCTAATAATGAAACGATTTCTGCACGGCCATAGTATCTGCCTGTAGGATTAGCCGGATTGCAGAGAAACAGGGCATCCGCTTTCCCTCCTGCCTCACAGAGTTTTGCCGTATCAAGTTCCCAGCCTCCTTCTTCCAGCTGAAAATAGCTGATGTCACAATCATTCACTCTGCAGGCCTGTTCATATTCAGAGAAAGCCGGCTGAACAATCATGACTTTTTTTCCGGCCAGAAGCCTTGCTGCCAGACTGATCAGCTCTGATGCCCCGTTCCCGGCCAGTACATACTCTCCGGCGATGCCTTCCTTTTGAGCCAGCCTGGCAGTCAGTTCTGCTGCAAAGGGGTCCGGGTAAACAGGCAGCTCATTGAAAAATGAATGCCAGTCTGCCTTTAACCGTTCTGGCGGCCCCATAGGATTGATATTGGCACTGAAGTCCAGCAGCTCCGATGGCTCCGGCAGCCCAAGTGCCTTAAATAAATGCTGCGGATTAGATCCATGTGACGGCCAATTCAAAGAGCATTCCCCCCAGCCATAAGAATAATAGAAATAATAAAGACGTCCTATTCATAATCTCAATAACCGACAATATATGGCCTTTTTCCAGGACAGCGACAGGGTCGCCCATTCTTGCCCTGTCAGAGACGATCCCTTTATAGTAATTGATGCCTCCGAGCTGCACACCCATCAAGGCAGCAGCTGCCGCTTCTCCCCAGCCGCTGTTCGGGCTCGGGTGCTTCCTGCTGTCCCTGATGAGGATGTTCCATGCTTTCTTAAAGCTGGTATGCTCGGGCTTTTTTCCGAGCAGCATCAGGAGGCCGGTCAGCCGGGCCGGGATAAAGTTCAGCAGATCATCGAGCCGGGCAGAGGCCCAGCCAAACGCAAGATACTTTTCGTTCTTATAGCCTGCCATAGAGTCGCAAGTATTGGCTGCACGGTATAAGAGAGCCAGAGGTGCTCCGCCGATGAGCGCCCAAAATAGAGGAGCAGTGATCCCGTCACTCGTATTTTCTGCAACCGTTTCTACTGTTCCTCTTACAATGTCCGGCTCCTCCAGCTTTTCTGTATCACGGCCGACTATATAGGATAGCTTCAGGCGTGCTTCAGGCATGTTGTCTCTATGAAGCGGACCATAGACCTCAAGCGCCGCTTCCTTCAGGCTTTTTTGCGCGATGGTGGTGGAAATGAGGATGGCTTCGATTATGATTCCTGCCAGCGGATGGATGTAATAGCCGGAGTATGTGATGGCACTTGCAGCAAGGAATACAGTACCAAGGACAGCCAGGACCATGATGGCCCCTTTCAGCTTCCGCCTGCCGCCCCGGTTCCATTTTTTATCCAAAAATAGAATAAATGACCCGATCCACCGGACTGGATGGGGCCATTTAGGCGGATCTCCAATAAGCAGATCCAGCAGAAACGCAAGGGTAAGGGCAGCCAGATGATAAACCATCATGATGACACCCTCTTCCGGTATTTGTGGAGCGCTTCAGCTGTACAGTCATATACGGCTTTGCTGATCAGCTTGCCAAGCGGTGTAATCGTTCCTGCAAACTCCAGCCTTTTCCCTGATTGGGCCGCAGCAATCAGGATGCTGTCTGTGCTAGTGCCTGTTGCCAGAGTGCCTGACACCTTATCCTCAACACCATGGTCATGAAGCAACTTCACCTTTGTTTCCGTGGCTGTCATGATGCTTTGAATGAACGCTTCTTCTGTAAGATTTCCGTTGATGAAGATCCATGTGTTGATCGTGCCTGGGGAAAACTCAAAGCTGTGCAGGCCGCTTTGGGAAGCGTCTACAGCATTCCCTGTTCCCGCGGTGACAACTGCAAGGAGAGAAAAGCCGTCGGATTCATAGAGCCTGTAGCTAGCGTCGGCCACCTGGACGGCTGTCATCATGCCGACCGTCTCGCCTGGCTCATAGCCCTTTTCCCGCAAATATTCTTTCATTTCTGCCCGGTGGTCACTGCAGTCATAAGTGTTCGGCACCTGACGGTTAACAAACAGCCTGTGCCAGCCTACCCCGGCTCCTGCCACCCCCGATGACATCGTACGGAGCGGGAAAGGAGAATTTACAAGCACATGGTCTTCATACACCTGGACATCTTTTTCGCCGATAATGGCCGGTTCAGCAGTCAGGTCCCCTGGCAGAATTGCCATCTGCGGGGCAGGGACGGCAGGATGTGCATGCTTCATAATATCCGTCTGATAGACTGTGCGGATCCGGTCCTCATGGAGCACTTCATTCGGGACATCTGCCGCGACAACCTTCCCGTTCTCCATCAAAAGCAGCCTGTCGCAATACAGCGCCGCAAGATTCAGATCATGGAAAATGGAAATAACGGTCATCCCGCATTCCTTCGCCCATATACGCAGCAGGTCAAGCAGCTCTTTCTGGAATGATAGATCCAGATGGTTGGTCGGCTCATCCAGGAGCAGGATCTCAGGTTCCTGGGCAAGGGCCTGGGCAAGGAATACCCTCTGCCTCTCCCCGCCGGAAAGCTCATGGATATAATGGTCCTTGAATCCTGCGACCCGCGTCTGTTCCATCACGCGCTGGACGGTCTTTTCATCCTCTTCAGACCAGGTCTGGAACCACCCCTTCTGATGGGCATACCTGCCTAAAGAAACCGTTTCTTTGACTGTATAAGAAAAAGACTGTGATGAATGCTGCGGCAGCACCGCAATGACCTTTGCCAGCTCTTTCACAGAGAACTCCGTCAAAGGCCTGCCTTTTACAGAAATGCTCCCGCTCTTATAGGAGAGGATGCCGCTCAGCATTTTTAAGAGAGTTGTCTTTCCGCTTCCATTTGGGCCGAGGATGCCGAACAGCTCCCCTTTTTTCACTGAAAAACTGACCTCTTTAATAATGCTTTCGTCTGCGTAGCCGCCGGTCAATCCTTGTATGCTCAGCATCAGACAGCCCTCCTATTTCTTCTTTTCAGCAAAATGAGTGCAAACACAGGCGCTCCGATGATGCTCGTAATGACGCCGATCGGCAGTTCTGTCGGCGAGATGACCGTCCGCGCGACCAGGTCGGCAAGAATCAGGAAGCCTGCGCCGGTCAGCATCGACAAAGGCAGCAGATGGATATGGTCTGGCCCCCACAGCCGCCTTGTCAGATGCGGGATGACGAGGCCGACAAAGCCGATGGTGCCTGACACCGCGACGGCTGCGCCTGTTAAAATGGAACCAGCCACAAGGACCATCATTTTTCTTCTTTGCACATTTACGCCCAGATGCTGTGCACGCTCTTCTCCAAATGACATGGCATTCAGCTCTTTCGCATTCATTATCAACAGAAGGCTTCCTATAATGAAAAACGGCAGGATGATGCGTATATAAGCCCATCCCCTCATTGAAACGCTTCCCATGATCCAGCCGATGATCTGCCTGAGCTCTTCTCCAGTCAGGGCAATCATGAGCGAAATGAGCGCACCAAGAAAAGAACTGACAATGATACCTGTTAAAATGATAGTTTCCACCTTCATGGCCCTGTCAATTCTTCTTGCAAAAAACAGCACGGCGAATATAGTCAGGAATGAGAAAACCATGCTGAGAATAGGCAGTGTAAAGAGGCCGGCAAACGGGATTGATATTTGAAAAAAAAGCACCAGCACTGCACCGACAGACGCACCGGATGAAACCCCCAGTGTATAAGGATCTGCAAGCGGATTCCGCAAGAGGCCCTGGAAGGCTGCCCCCGCAATGGCGAGGGAAGCTCCTACAAGCCCGGCAAGAATGACCCTGGGCAGGCGGATATTCATCACAATATTGCTGTGCATCGGGTCAACTGAAGCATCAAGCTGAATCGGCAGAAGCTTAGACCCAACTATATTAATGATAGAAGGAATCGGCACAGAGACTGTACCGATTGAAATCCCCACCAGCATGCACAGGACAAGGAAAGCGGCTGCAAGCACATAGGCTGACAGCTTATTCTTACTTAAATACGTCCGGATAGACAGCTTTGGCAAATTCCTCTACTCCTTCAGCAAGCCTTGGACCGGAGCGGCTTACTGTATCTGAATCCACACTGAACACCTGCTTGTTTTTAACGGCATTTACATCCTGCCAGCCTTCACGGGCGAGCACCTCTGCCACAGCATCTTCATTGCGGTAGCCGGAAGTGGAAATGATCACGTCCGGATTTTCCTTGATGATGGCTTCAGGATCTACCTTTGGCCACCCTTCTTCTTTTACAATATTCTCTGCATTAATCATCGTAAGCATTTCATCCATGAATGTATTTTTCCCAGGCGAATAAATCTCCGGCGCTGGAGACACCTCTACAAACACTTTCTTCTTTTCTGTTACGCCAGCAGCTTTTTCTTTGATTGCCTCTATCTTCTCTTTCATGCCGGCAATCACTTCTTCTGCTTCTTCCTTTGCACCTGAAGCGGTACCGATCATCTCGATCGACTCATATACCTGTTCAAAGCTCTGGGCATCATTGACAACCAGCACAGCGATTCCTGAATCTTTCAGCTGCTGCAATCCTGCAGTTGAATTATGTGCGCTTGAAGCGTGTGCAAGAACCAGGTCTGGAGCAAGGGAGATGATTTTTTCAACATTGAACTCCATTCCGCCGATCTTTTCTTTATCTGCTGTTTCTTCTGGATAATTATCAAAATCAGATACCCCAACCACTTCTTCTCCCAGACCAAGTGCAAACGCTGTTTCCGTGTTGCTTGGAATCAGAGAAACAATCTTCTCCGGCTTTTCTTCAATGACAACTTCTTCACCGGCGGCATCTGTGATTGTAACAGGAAATTCTGCTTTTTCTGTTTCAGTCTCTGTCTGTTCAGTGCTGCTGCCATTGTCCTTTTCAGGCTCTGCCGCTGAATCGCCGCAGCCTGACAGAACACCAGCAGCCAAAAGCATGCTGAATAATAATGAATAAAGCTTTTTCATGGTAAATCCCCCTGTAGAATAAATGTCGCAAAATTCATGCTGCAAAGGTCTTATGCCCAAAACGGGACCAGCATCCTTTGGAACCAAAAAAAGCATCCCCAATAAACATGGAGATGCTTTGCACGGCGTGCGCAGATTCAAAAAAAAAGATTCCAAAAGGCTGCCGTACACCTCCCTATCCTCGTAGGTTTATGGGTGCATAAGAATCAGGCAGGTCTCCTGGCTCATGGTCAATGCTCGCTGCCCCTTCCCATACATCCCGTACAGTGGCTTCTGCAGCTTGCTCCCATTTACAGTGGCGGGACCGCGTTGGAATTTGCACCAACTTCCCTTTTAAGTCTTTCAAAGAAAAACACCTGTTTCTGCATATGTATGAAATTTTCCGCTATCGCCATTATACACTATTTCTTCTTTAAAACTAGCAGAAAAAGGGCCGTCCGGAAGAAGACCGGGCGGGCCCTTTTTGCTAGACGGTCGGGCTGCTGCTTCTTGCCGGCCGCCTGCTCTTCAATCCTGCCATCGAGACAGCGGCAGCGCCAAGCGCGAAGAGGATGAAGACTCCCCCTGCCGAAGCGTTCCACTCGACCGAAGCCTGTTCAATTACAATTCCCCCGATCAGAGACCCAAAGGCAATCCCAAAGTGCAGGGCTGAGTTATTAAGGCTTTGCTGGATATCCGATGTTTCCGGTGAAGACTCTATCAAATAGCTCTGCAATGCCGGTGTGATGGCCCAGCTCAGCATGCTCCAGATAATCATGACCGCAATGAACAGCGGCAGGGAAAAGGCAGTATGCGGAATTGAAAACAGTGCAGCCGCAAACAGCACGATAATGGCTAAGATTGTCGGTTTTGTACCGAAGCGGTCGGCTAGATACCCGCCTGCACCGCCGCCGGCCACCGCGGCAATACCGAACAGCAGATACATGATGCTGACCCAGTTTCCGTCCATTCCCAGGACGGTCTTTAAGAATGGAGTCAGATATCCATAAAGTGTCAGGTGCCCTGCTAAAAAGAGGAACGAGGCCAGTTGGGCGAATAAAATTTTCCTGTTCTTCAGGGCAGCGAACATCTGCCTGATGGATATGGCAGCTTTCGGTTCAATCCGGTCCATGAAAAAGTACACCCCTGCTATCGACAGGCATGTCAGGACAGCAATCATCAGGAATGGTGCCCTCCAGCCAAATTCATTGCCAAGCATAAGCCCGGCCGGAATGCCAAGAACAAGTGAAGCACTTACGCCCATAAACACGATGCCGATCGCCCGTGCGCGATATTTTTCCTGCACTATATTCGATGCGATCGTGATGCACAGCACAACAAGCAAAGATCCGCTTGCCGCTGATATAACCCTTGCCAGAAAAAGAATACTATAACTCGGGCTCAGGAAAGCCAGGATATTTCCTGCAAGGAAAACGAGCAAGGCTATGAGCGTCAGTTTTTTCCTTTCCACTCCCCCGGTTGCTGTCAGCAGAATCGGTGCCGCGACAGCATATACAATCGAAAACACACTGATCAAAAGGCCGGCTTTGCCGATGCTGACATGAAGATCGGCCGCAACCAGATCAATGATTCCTCCTATTATAAGCTCGACCATCCCGACTACAAAGGAAACGATCGTCAAAAGATACACACGTTTATCCATTTTATACACCTCTCAATTAGTTACCACCACAATGGTAACTTTTTATAGGGATAGGTGCAAGTGTTAATTTTCCCAGTGCGATTTAGCGGAAAAGATATGATATTATTAAGAAAAAACTGACTCAGGAGTTCTGTCTATGCTGCAGCAATTCGGGTTTACCCAATATGAAAGCCAAATTTATCAGGCGCTTATTTCAGCGGACCAGCCGCTGGACGCCACAGGAATCGTCAAGCTCTCTGCCGTTCCCCGCTCGAAGGTGTATGAGGTGCTTCACCGCCTGGCAGAGAAAGGCATCATCCTTGAAACGACGGTCGAAAAAAAGCGTTTGTACACCGCCCTTCCCGTTGAATCGGTGATCAGCAGGCTGAAAGCAGATTTCGAAACCAGCGTCCAGGAGCTGCGGGAGGCAGCCGTCAAAAAGCCTGTCGCGGATGACCGGGTGTGGACCTTGAAGGATAATCACTCCATCCTCTCCCTGCTGGAGGAAATGCTCGGCAGGGCGGAAAGAAAGATCATCCTCTCTGCCTGGGGAGATGAATTGGAGAAGTATGCGGAGCTGCTGGAGGAAAAGCACGAAAGCGGCGTCAGTATCCATGTCCACTCTATCGGAAAAATCGAAACAAGCCTTCCGTCCGTCTCGGTCCTGATTCCGGACAAGCATCACGAAACCCTTGAAAGAAGCAGGATTGCCATCATTGACGAGGAAGAGATGCTGTTCGCCGGCATGGAAGCCGGCAAGTGGAATGCCATCACAACCCGTTCAAGGCCGCTCGTGAAGTTTTTCGCTGAGTTCTTCTACCATGATGTCGCCCTTACCGAAATTACACAGAAATATAAAGATACCATCATGGAGGATAAAGCGATCCGGGATGTTCTTTTGAAATTGCGGTATTAGGGGCGTGGCGGAGTGCTGGTGCTTTTTGGAAAACGGAGGGGATTTGGGGTTCAGATGCTTGCAACGGATCCACTGGCATCCTCTGATTGGAAAAAACTCTTTTAGAGGGTCCTAGTTGTTCTCACTGGCACCCTCTGTTTAGCAAAATCTCTTTTTGACGGCTTTAGTCATGATCACTAACACCCTCTGTTTAGCAAAATCTCTCTTAGACGGCTTTAGTCGCAATCACTAACACCCTCTGTTTAGCAAAATCTCTCTTAGACGGCTTTAGTCGCGACCACTAACACCCTCTGTTTAGCAAAATCTCTTTTAAACGGCTCTAGTCTCTATCACTTACACCCTCTGTTCCTCAGAATCCCTCTTAGACGGCTCTAGTCGCGATCACTAACACCCTCTGTTCTTCAAGATCTCTCTTAGACGGCTCTAGTCGCGACCACTAACACCCTCTGTTTAGCAAAATCTCTTCTAGACGGCTCTAGTCGCGACCACTAACACCCTCTATTCTTCAAATACTTTCCAGAAGGCCTCACCCACACTCACCAGCACCCCATCATCCCTCAAAAAAAAGCCCGGCACGTCTGCCGGGCTTTCCTCATCTCGCATACAGCTTCCATTCCCGTGTTTTTTTATCAAACACAAGCTTGGCTTCACATTTTTCTTTTGCGATGCTTTCGTATTCTTCGTACATATCGTCCATATTGGCAAAGTCGCCGATCACCCAGATGGGGATTTCAATCCGCGCGCGGTTTTGATCGGTCTGTCTGATGGAGATGACGGCGCCTTCCCTCATCATGTCTTTCATGTAGGAAATGGCTTCTTGCGGCACCGGCGGGAATGAACCTTTCTTCCGCAGGCCGAGAAGTGATTTTTCCGGCTTGATTTCGCTCAGCTTTTCAGGGATCAGCTGGCTCAGCAGACGGTAAAAATCAGCCATATCCCGGTAATAGGTTTTGTTATACCAGCCGTCATCATGGGCCAGATAGACAAAGCGGTTGCCAAGATAGTTATAAAATGGCGCTTTCAGGTGCTCCTTCAGATGTCCCAGATACAATAGCTCTGCAATGGTCTGGCCCGGCAGCTCGTTCAGCCCGTCAAGTTCTTCAAAATCAATCCAGCAGAAGTCGCCATAGTTATAGACATCATCAGAAAGCAGCTTATTCAGCTTTTCATACGGAACATACTCCAGGAGCGTATGCCGGTTAAATTCCCCATCATCAAATCCATGCTTCAGCAGCAGGAGATTCGCCATTACATCTGACAGTGAACGGGCAAACTCCTCAAATTCAATGCCGTAAGACATTACGTAATTTTCCTGTTCATTTAAGTGGACATATATGAGATCACGCGAGCTGTTATGATTCTTTTTCAATAGCAGAACCTCCGAATAAAAATGAAAAAAGATGATTTCTGAGCCGATGGAGCGCGGGGCTGAACAGTTGTCGAAGTTTAATGCATCTTCTGATCTATTAAAGTGCACAGCCTGGCTTCACGCTTAAGCTGCCATGCCCGTCCGGATACAATATCCCTATTTTAGCAAAAAACATTGAAAATTTCTTAGTTTTAATAAAAATATAAATCGGCTGTAACTTTCCAATTTATGGTGAACTTCACAATGCAAGAATGACGCTGATCATTCATTTGCCATTAAAGCTTCAGCAGATTGAGCAAAAATATGACCGCCATAAAAACTCTATTTTTCCTATTAAGTTTGAAAAATTATCCTTTAAAGGAAACAATCTGCCTGGCAGATACGTCTATACTATTAGCCGCTTTCTATAATTAAAAAACTAATCCGGACTTTCGCCAGAATCCACCCGCCTCCCCTGCAGATGTATTAGAAGCAGGGCGGCTTATATAAACAATGGCCAAACTGAAATGAAACAGGGTGTATTTTATAATGGATCGTTCACTTAAGCCTTCCGACCGCTTCGACTGGACGCTGAGCTTTCTGCTGCTGTTATTTGCCATAGTCAGCTGTACAGCGATCTACAGCGCCCAAACCTTGCAGCAATATGATAAAAATTTCTTGCTGATGCAGATTTTCTGGTATGGCGTCGGCGCTTTCATCGCGGGCGTGACCATGTATTTCGACAGTGAGCAATTCAGGAAGCTTTCCTGGATCCTCTATGCTTTCGGCATACTCCTGCTTGTCGCGCTTGCCCTCGCCCCTGACAGCATTGCTCCCGTAATCAAAGGAGCAAAAAGCTGGTTTGTCATCCCCGGCGTCGGTTCGATACAGCCATCCGAATTTGTTAAAGTATTCCTGATCATGGCGCTCAGCAAGCTGATCGCCTCTCATCACGAAAAATTCATCCAGAAAACACTGAAGACCGACTTTTATCTTTTGATCAAGATTGGCGCTGTGACCGCTTTGCCGCTCGGCCTCATCCTTGTCGAGGACTTAGGGACTGCCCTCGTCATCATTGCCATCATGCTCGGGATCATCTTTGTCTCAGGGATTTCATGGAAGATTCTGCTGCCCATCTACAGTGCAGGCATCGGTTTTGCCGCCAGCGTGCTTTACCTGGTCATTTGGGCGCCAGGCATCATCGAGAAATATCTGAAGGTCGACCCTTACCAGTTTGACCGGATCTATTCGTGGCTCGATCCTGAGAGCTATGGACAGTCTGCCGGCCTTCAGCTGCTGCGCTCGCTCCAGGCTATTGGCTCCGGCCTTATAACAGGGAAAGGGGTCGGCGACAGGCAGGTCAATATCCCCGATAATCATTCCGATTTCATCTTCAGCGTCATCGGAGAGGAATACGGTTTCCTTGGGGCAAGCGTCGTCATCAGCCTGTTCTTCCTCTTAATCTATCATTTGACCAAGACGGCCATGGAAACCAAGGATCCTTATAATACGTATATTTGTACAGGAATCATCAGTATGATCACCTTTCATGTGTTCCAGAACATCGGCATGACCATACAGCTGCTGCCGATTACAGGGATTCCGCTTCCCTTCATCAGCTATGGCGGAAGCTCACTGATGGGCAATATGTTTGCAATGGGCTTGATCTTCAGTATCCGCTTTCATCATAAAACCTATATGTTTTCATCCGATTCACAATAATCTTGCAATTTTTATACAATGGTTTATAATACGTTTAATAATCAATGCAGCGATATAGTCAATCAATGATGAAGAGAGTAGTAAAGGGCCGTCCCCTGAAGCGATGCAGGGATGGTGAAAGCCTGCAGGGACCCTTTTATGAAGCGCACTTCGGAGATGCCGGGCCGAAAGTCAAAGTAGGTCCTGCCGGGGCCATCCCCCGTTATCATGACAAGAGGTCCTATGGACAATCAGAGTGGCACCGCGGGTATAACAGGCTCGTCTCTTTTATTAGAGGCGGGCTTTTTTGTGTTCAATTAAATCAACAAGAAGGAGAAAGATCCCATGATCAAACTGAAAGCAATCTTTACTGAAGCGCTTTGGGAACTGTTTGAAGACCGGCTTACAGCTGCTGAGCTTGCCGGCTTGATTGAAGTGCCAAAGAATACGGCGCACGGCGACCTGGCATTTCCCTGCTTCACCCTTGCCCAAAAAATGAAGCAGGCACCGGCAGCAATCGCTGCTGAAGCCGCCGGAAAGCTGCAGCACAGCCTCATTGACCAGGCAGAAGCACACGGCCCGTACCTGAATATTTTCTTCTCGAAGGAGAAAGTTGGCTTGGAGATCCTGCAGTCCCTTCTTGAAGCCGGCTCCCTATACGGCAATAGCAGCGCAGGCACAGGAAAGACTATCACTATTGATTTCTCAGCCCCCAATATTGCCAAGCCGTTTTCAATGGGCCATCTGCGTTCAACCGTTATCGGGAACAGCATCAGCCTGATAGCTGAAAAATGCGGCTATGAGGTTATCAGGATCAATCACCTCGGAGATTGGGGAACCCAATTCGGCAAGCTGATTACCGCCTATAAAAAATGGGGCACCCCCCGCACTGTAAAAGAAAAGCCGATCGCTGAACTATTCAAGCTTTACATCCGTTTCCATGAGGAGGCAGAGAAAGATCCTGATCTCGAAAACGAAGCGCGCCGCTGGTTCCGGGAGCTTGAACGGGGTAATGATGAGGCTTTTGCGCTATGGAGCTGGTTCAGGGAAGAATCATTGAAAGAGTTCAACCGGATCTATGAACTTTTGGGCATCTCTTTTGATTCCTATAACGGAGAGGCCTTTTACAACGATAAAATGGAAAAAGCCGTAGAGCTCCTGCAGTCCCGGAACCTCCTGACTCAATCAGAGGGAGCAGCAGTGGTCACCTTGGAAGAACATGGCCTCCCTCCCTGCCTGATCAAAAAATCGGATGGAGCAACCCTTTATGCAACCCGCGACCTGGCCGCCGCCATCTTCCGGCAAGAAACCTACCGCTTTTCTGAAAGCCTGTATGTCGTCGGCCAGGAGCAGTCCGTCCACTTCAGGCAGCTGAAGCTTGTTCTGAAAAAGCTGGGCTTTCAGTGGGCAGAAAATATGCATCATATACCTTTCGGGCTTTATCTGAAGGACGGCAAGAAAATGTCGACAAGGAAAGGCAGGGTCGTCCTGCTTGAGGATGTTCTGAATGAAGCGGTCGAGCTTGCTTATGAGAATATCTGCCGCAAGAATCCTTCTCTTGAGCAGAAGGAAGAAACCGCTGCCGCTGTCGGCATCGGAGCAGTCCTTTTTCACGACTTGAAAAATGACCGCCTCAACCATATTGAATTTTCTCTGGAAGAAATGCTTACATTTGAAGGTGAGACCGGCCCTTATATCCAGTACACAAATGCAAGGGCAAGCTCCATCCTTCAAAAGGCCGGGACAGCCGGCAGGATGGAGCAGGGGCTCAGCGACCCTTACAGCTGGGATCTGCTCAAGCAGCTCAGCCTCTTTACCGGGAAGATTGAAGAAGCCCATAAGCATTATTCGCCTTCAGTGATTGCCAAGTATATCATCAATGTGGCACAGAGCTTCAATAAATATTATGGGCAGATCCGGATACTGGACGATACGCCGGGGCTTGAGACAAGACTCAGCCTGGTCCGGGCTGTATCCCTTGTCCTTGAAGAAGGGCTGCGGCTGCTTGGGATTGCGGCGCCAAAGAAAATGTAAAAAAAAGAGGAGGGCAAAGCGCCCTCCCCTCCTGCCTCTATGCCTCCGCTTCCTTCTTCCTGATGATCTTCGACAGTGACAGGAAAAAGAAATAAGCAATAAATAGGCTCAGCAGAACAATGCCGATCAGATTGTGATGGACCAGCTTGAAAACGACGCTTAGGAGAGTCGCAATATACAATCCTGAAAGCAGTAGGCTGATGTCCTTATTTTTATAAAAATTGGTCAGCCATGCGCCGGCCTGGGATCCGACAAGGCCGCCGGCAACAAGCAGGATGGCAGTCAGATAACTGATCTCCACAGCAGATGCATACGACAGGAATCCAGTGCTGACAATCAGAAGGACAGCAAACAGGCTTGTCCCCACTGCCTTTCTCGGCTGCAGTCCCAGAAAGGCGATTGACAGGGGAACCATGATGAACCCTCCGCCCACTCCTAAAGCGGCAGAGACAAAACCGCCTGAAAATCCGATCAGCAGCATTCCAGCCAGGGAAGGCCTGCCCTCGCGGGACTGTTCACCGGTCTTTTTTCCCTGCCGGAACATAGTGAACGCGAAATAGGAGAGCAGTACAATATAGCAGGCCGGGATAACGGTTGCATCCAGGCCTTTTTCACTTAGGAACAGCACCAGCGGCTTTGCGGCCTGGGTGGCAAGCATACCGCTCACCCCGAGTATTGCCCCTTCCTTCCAAAGGATATTTTTCAGCCTGAAATGGGCGCCTATACCTGACAGTGAAGTGCCTATTGAGAAAAAAAGGCTGGTTGCAATCGCCTCAAGGGGCGCAAACCCGATCAATAGCAGAACAGGCGTCAGGATGAATCCTCCTCCTACTCCAAAGAAGCCGGAGAGGACGCTGATCACTCCGCCCAGCAATAAAAATAGTAAATATTCCATATAAAAACTCCTTTGTTATCTCTATACCCATTGTAACTGATTTCATTACCTTTCGCCCTTTACCTTGTAATACAATGTACATTGAAGTACAATGTAAACAAATGAACCTGGAGGTACCCTTCGTGGATAAAGAACTGTTAAAAGGAAGCATCGATATTCTTTTATTATCCCTTCTTTCTGAAAAAGACAGCTATGGATATGAAATGACAAAGGAAATCCGCAAAAAAAGCGATGAAGCATACAGCATGAATGAAGGAACTCTATATCCGGCTCTCAAGCGGCTGGAGGCAAAAGGGTTTGTCACTTCCTACTGGCATCAGGAGCTTGAAGCCAGCAGGCGGAAGTATTACAGCATCACCGAAGACGGCCGCAAAGAATTGGGCAAAAAGCTCAAAAACTGGAACAAGATCAGCGATTTGATCCACAAATTTTCGGAGGGCTACTCATGAAGACAATCGATCAGTATATTGATCATATCGTTGACGGCCTGCCAATGGACCATTCTGAACGGGAAGAGCTGAGGCTTGAGATGACCTCTCATCTTGAAGAGCATGCAAAAGAGCTGATGGCATTCGGCTGGTCCGAGGAGGAAGCCGCCGGGGAAGCGATCAGATGCTTCGGGAATGAAAAGCGAATCAGCTCAGAGCTGAAGAAAGCCGTTTTTCCTTTTTATAAAATTATCCGGTTCCTCTTCAGCACGATTTTACTGACGGCTTCCCTTCATCTCCTATCATACGAGGCTATGGTGTATTATAACCCGCAGTATGAGTTTGGCCTGGAGCCCGGCTACCTTTTCACCACCTATATGCTTGTGTTCTTCCTTGCAGGGATCGCAGAGGTATTGTATGAAGCTGTGTCACAGGCTTATAAAGTGAAATGGCTGCAGAGCCCCTGGGTGGTCATTCTTGTTCCGGCTGCTCTTATCTCGGGTTTGACATCACTTGACTGGTTCAAGCAGCCTGAAAAATACCAGAATGGGCTTTGGCTCGACCTGTTCGCCATCCTGATCGGGGCATTCATTTATCTTCTTGCAAGGCAGATGTATACCCTTTTATTCTTGTCGGGTACAGGAAATGCCGGATCAGCCGGCCATCGGTAATCCCCCTTTGCCTTTTTTGAAAATTAATGTAATTATCGGACTCCTGCATGACTTGGCAGACAGTAAATGATATACTTCTCGTGTGCTGTCCTTAAGCTCTCTGTACAAGGGGCTTGAGGATATTTAACGAAGCTGCTAAAGGAGATCCGTTATGTCAGAACTGATTCACTCGATTGAAGAATGGCTTATGGAGTATGGTATCTTTGGATTGTTTTTTGTGTCCTTTGCCGACTCATCCTTCTTCCCTATCCCTCCGGATGTACTATTAATCCCAATGGGCATTTCCAATCCCGACCGCGTCATCTGGTATGCGTTCATCACAACCGTGGCATCTGTCCTTGGCGCCATTCTCGGATGGTTCATCGGTAAAAAACTGGGCCGCCCTGTTTTGCGGTACATCATCTCTGAAGAAAGAATCCAGAAAGTCGAGAACTATTTCAATAAATACGGGCCAGTAGCCATCCTTATTGCAGGCTTTACCCCAATTCCTTATAAAGTGTTCACCATTTTTGCCGGCATCACAAAAGTCCAGCTTAGGACCCTCATTATCTGGTCCATCATAGGCAGAGGCGCCCGCTTCTTCCTTGAAGCTGCCCTTATTATGGTACTTGGCGCCCAGGCGCGGCCCTTCATTGAAGAGAACTTCGGGATGCTGACACTTATAGGCGGAGCTTTGATTGTCATCGTATATATCATCTATCTGATTATGCGCAAAAAGAAAAAAACCGTCTGACTGAAAACGGCCCTCTAATGGCCGTTTTTTTATACTTATATTTTATTTATAATTATTATAAATAAGTATTGATTATAAAATAATATTTGATATAATTTAATTAAGGACAAAACGAGGAGGAAATCACTATGACTTTGACAAACAGCCTGAATAAACAAATCGCCAACTGGAGCGTCCTATATACTAAACTTCACCGTTTTCACTGGTTTGTAAAAGGACCTGCATTTTTCACCCTGCACGAGAAATTTGAAGAGCTTTACAATGAAGCAGCAGCGAATGTGGATACAATTGCAGAACGGGCATTGGCAGCAGGAAGCAGGCCGATTGCCACAATGAGCTTGTTCCTTGAACATGCGTCTATCAAGGATAACGGCAGTGAAGAAACCGCAGAAGAAATGGTCGCTGCCCTTATATCAGACTACAGCACGATCAGCACGGAACTAAAAGAATTGGCAGGACTCGCCGAGGAAGAAAACGACCCGGTCACAGAAGACCTTGCCGTCGGGCTGATTGAAGACCTGGAAAAGAAAATCTGGATGCTGAAAGCCTTCCTAGCATAAAAAAGAGCCCAGCGGCTCTTTTTTTGTATACTCCTATAAGAAAATAAAGGAGTTCTACTTTCTATGGGGAATACTTAATTACAGAAATCTTTAAAAAAGGCAGGAACGAAAAAAATGCAGAAAAATTCAATGGTGCCAGACATTCTCTTTTATGTTGTGCTCCCTCTTGTTGTTTGGAATTACGGCCGGGACGTGCTTGGTGATTATCTGGCGATGATCCTGTCATCCGTACCTGGCATCATCTATACACTGTACCGCTTCTTTCAGCTTAAAAAAATCAATCTATTCGGCCTGTTCCTTCTTGTGAACCTGGTGATCGGCACCCTGATCGATGTGCTCGCCGGGTCGGCCCTTCAGCTTCTATGGAATAACGTCATTTATTCTTACGTGCTGGGCTGCCTGTTTTTGTTGACGATTGTGCTGAAAAAGCCAGTCTTCCTCTATTTCACTCTCGATTTTATGGAACTGCAGGGAAAAGACAGGGGCAGCATGAAGGAAGTTTTCTTTAAAAGCAAAACACTGATGATCTTCAGCCTGATCACGGCAGGCTTTGCTCTGAAATTCATTCTTCTTGCCTCCATTAAGGTCTGGCTCATTGGAAAATACGGGGTTGATGCCTTTGACCAGGGAATCGTGCTGAGGCAGATCCTGAATTGGGGCTTTACCATTGTATCGGCAGGCGGATTTTATTTTATCCTGAAAGAAATTGGAGCACTGAACGAACCTCCTGAAACAACCATAAGCCAGGACAGCCCTTAAGGCTGCCCTGGCTTTATCATTTGCATATGTCCTTCATGGACGCTTATCCGGCACGGAGTCGCTGAATATACCTCTCCATCCATGTCAGCTTCCATCCTCTTTTCTGTGCTTACTTGTATTTCCTTTCCCTTATAATGGAGAATATTCTCGTTTGCTTCCATGCTGTCTACTGTAAGTGCTTCTTTCATTAAAGCAAGATTGGCATCTTTTATAATAAATAAATCAGCCAGTCCGTCATTATAGTCAAGATTCTCAAAAGGCAATGCATTAGTGCCAATATAATGGCCATTGGCCAGAAGTATCATAACGGCATCTTCCTCTATGGCCTTTCCATCCACTATAAGCGAAGCATGGAATGGCTCCATTTCCTTGATCGTCCGCAAGGCGCTCAGGAAGTAGCTGATCCGCCCGAATAGGTTTTTTTCTGCTGCCTTAATATTTTCCGAAGCTTCCGCCACCAGCCCAATACCCCAGAAGTTGAGAAAGTAGTCTTCATTCGCCTGCATAATGTCAACCGGCTCTGCTTCTCCTGAGATCATTGCAAGTGCTGCATCACGTATATTTTGGGGGATATTCAATGTTCTTGAAAAATCATTGCAAGTCCCCCCAGGCAATATGCCGATGGCCGGCCGATCCTCGAGCGGCGCCAATCCATTGATGCATTCATGTACCGTCCCGTCTCCGCCCAGGATGAAAACAACATCCACCTCAGATCCATATTCCCTGCACAGCTCTCTTGCATGCCCTTCCCTCTTGGTTGGCAGCAGAATCAGGGAATCCAGCTCTGCAGACAAGACCGGAACACAAGCTGCAAGCGATTTTTCTATATCTTTTTGACCGGCATTTCCATTATAAATAAGCATTCCTTTTCTATAATCCATCCTGGCCAAGGCCCCCTTTTTTTCGAACAGTGTATCTGCTATTACATTTACCCAACTTTTGATGTTTCAATTATATTGATGTTCAAATTACTGAAAGGGATAATATATCTATTTTTAATTGAGCGGGATTGGATTATATTGTAATTAGGAAAAGCCAAGGAGGAGTACAAATGGATGCTATAAGGTTCCTGCAGGGAGAACGGATTTATCTTCGGCCCATCAGTACAGAAGATACGGATATATATGTGAAGCTGCTCTATAATGAACGGTCAAGAAAGCTTACCGGTCTGAAAAAAGCTTTCTCCAAAGATCAGATCTTTTCTTATATTAAAGAAAAGGCGGAGGATTCATCATCCATCCTCTTATTGATTGTCCTTGATGGAACGAATGAAGTGATCGGCGATATCGCCCTTCAGGATATAGACAGCACCAACCGAAATGCCAATATCCGCGTGAACATCAGCGAGGAAGAGAACCAGGGGCGCGGTTATGGCAGCGAAGCAATGGAACTGATGCTTGGCTATGCGTTCGGCGTGCTGAATCTGCACAGGATCGAGCTGAATGTTTTCAACTATAACGACCGGGCGCTTCATGTCTACGAAAAGCTCGGCTTCATGCAGGAAGGCGTCCAGCGAGAGGCTTTATTTTACGATCACCAATACCATGATTCCATCATGATGAGCATTCTGGAGGATGACTACCGGCGTATCCATCTGGAGGAATAGACTTGCAAAACCGTGCACTGTGCACGGTTTTTTTGATTCGTAAAAATTTACAATTTCCTGATTGACTTTGCAAATGAGCGGGAGTATTTTAATTATTATAATCACACTCAAATTTCATACCTTTGCTGAATCTTATGTTAAGAACGGGGGAACCAATATGGCAGGAGGCTGTTTGCGCCTGCCCGGGGTGAATCCTGGCGGAGGCCGGGAAGGAAGCTCTCAATTCCTAATCCGGCAGCTAACTCCGTAAGCATATTGAGAGAAAGGCCAATACGTATATTGACCGTTCTTTTCCGTGGATAAGAATGGTTTTTTTTTTGCCAAAAATATATTGCTTTTCACTATTTGAGGAAAAAGGAGCTTTATCGATCATGAAGCGAAAATACCTGAATATCACGCCGCCGCAGCTTTTGACCCTTATATTCCTGTTTTTCATCCTGCTGGGGGCCGCCTTGCTGAAGCTTCCCTTTTCAACCGTTCATGGTGTTTCATGGATCGATGCCCTGTTCACAGCCACCTCGGCTATGACCGTGACAGGGCTGACAGTGGCTGATACGGCGTCTACCTATACCTTGTTCGGCCAGATTGTCATCATGTGCCTCATCCAGCTCGGAGGCCTTGGAATCATGTCCTTCGCTGTGCTGATTTACTTGATGCTCGGAAGGAAAATCGGGTTCAAGGAGCGCCTTGTCCTGCAGCAGGCATTGAACCAGACGTCGGTCGGCGGAGTCATACGCCTCGTCCGCTACCTGTTTATTTTTTCCTTTACGATCGAGGCCATTGCTGTGTTCTTCCTCTGCCTGAGATGGGTTCCGCTGTATGGGTGGCAGGATGGATTTTATTACAGCCTGTTCCATTCTGTTTCCGCCTTCAACAATGCAGGCTTTCAGCTCTGGCCGGACGGACTCAGCCGGTTTGTCGGCGATCCTGTCATCAATATTGTCATTTCCATGCTCTTTATCATTGGCGGTCTTGGCTTTACCGTACTGGCCGATCTGTGGAAATCAAAGCAATTCAAAAGGCTGTCGCTTCATTCCAAAATGATGATTGTGGGCACCTTTGCGGTCAATATTGTATCAATGGCCGTCATCTTTTACCTAGAATATAATAATCCGCAGACCCTCGCCCATCTGACCAGCTGGGAAAAGCTTTGGGCATCCTATTTTCAGGCCGTTTCGCCGAGGACTGCCGGGTTCAATTCAGTGGACATCGGCGGGCTTGAGGATGCAACTGTCCTGTATATGCTGCTGTTAATGTTTGTGGGTGCGGGGAGCGCGTCCACCGGCGGCGGAATTAAACTGACGACCTTTATCATCATTATCATGGCTGTCATTACATTCATACGCGGCAAAAAAGACATCGTCATTTTCCGCCGCACCATCAGCGTCAACTATTTGACAAAAGCGTTGGCCATCTCAATGATTTCCGTCCTGTTCGTCTTTATCGCCATCTTTGTCCTGAGCATCACGGAGGATTTGCCATTTATTAAAATTATTTTCGAAGTAGTATCCGCCTTCGGAACGGTCGGCCTGTCCATGGGCATCACTGCCGACCTGTCGGAAATCGGAAAAGAAATCATCATCTTCATCATGTTCCTGGGCAAACTCGGCCCGCTCACACTCGCCTTCTCCTTCGCCAAACAAAAACCGGAGAAAATTCGGTATCCTGGTGAGGATGTTTTGTTGGGGTAGGGGAATTCGGTGGACGCTTGCGTCCGGAGCTGGACAAGACGAAATGCGGAGGCGGTTATTCAGGTGTTTGACAATATGAACTGGTGTTAAGCATTGGCCTGAGTAAAAACGACATTTTAACCGCAACTGATTTAGGTCATAAGTAAAACCAGGCCGCATTACTTCATTTCGGCCTGGTTCTAACAAATTCTCCGTTTCAATAAATGGTCCCATATAGAACAGACAGGGCTTGCCTGTTGTTGTCCGGCACTATCATTGAAAACTCCAGATCTCTCATTTCCTATTTCAGTGGCAGCTTTATATCCCCCTTAATCCAGGTAGGAAACGCACCTAGTTCAAGAGTGATTGGATTTTTGTATTTTAGCGGGTCTGCCTCTGATAGCATCAACCCATATTCCTGGTATACACCATCTACGCTGGTTTGAAAGAATGAGCTCCCGTTGCTCAGATCTCTACCTTCAGCATCTTTGGCAGTTATGAAAAGCTGGTGGTGGTAGTCTTGACCAGCACGAACCTTTACAGATAAATTTCTCCCTTCCAAGTTCACCCCTGACAATTTTTCAGCCTTTGGCTGCTTTATAATTTTTAGTGTTTCTGTATTAATAACCACTTCTGTATCCTCTTTATCTATAGCCATTACTTTATTTAGTGTCAGGTACAGCTGCTTAGGCTCTTTAAAGTAATTGCTCTGCAGATAGAAAATCTTTTCGTTTTCAGCTAAAATGCTTGCTGTTGCTCCGTTTACAATCCCTGACCAAACTTCTCCATTTTCATCAACAAGCCTCAGATCGTCCAAATTAAAGATCTTCTTGTTATTTTCCGGATCAAACGTCACATGTACAGCTGCGCGCAATGGATATATAGTTACGTTCTTGAAGGTGATTTTCTGACCTTTAATAGATACGGTCTTGTTTAGCGTATACACCTTCTTATTCGCTTTTAAGTTTTCCACAGAAAAATCCATTTCAAATGATTCAAGCCCCTTCTCTGTTTTAATTTTCACCTCTATCTTGAATTCAGTTGCTTTTAAAGGTTCAATAGCAAAGTAATCTATTGAATCACTTACTGAATTAACTGGCTCCTCAGTATAACTAGCACCTCCATAACTAGTAGCACCCGGCGGAAGCTCTTTGCCATCTGCACCAGTTAAAATAATCCTCTCCGTTTGGAGCACCTGTTTCTCCTCTGACTCAACTGTATAAAACACCACCAGCCCCCGTTCATCCCGGATAGCACCATCAAGCGTCACTCGGACCCCGTTTTTCTCCCGGGATATGCCGAGCGGCTGCATATAGTTATTCTCCACGGCGGATATCCAGCCCTTGTCATACCGGATAAGGTCCACCAGCTTTTCCATACCTGGCAATTCTGCGACATAGTTGGCAAAGGCCGGTGAAACTCTGATGCTGGTCAAAAATCCGAGCAATAGCAGGGCGGCTGCAAGACCGGGCAGCCAGCTCCTTTTGATGAACCGCTTCTTCGGGGAAGCTGCTTTGGCTTGCCGGAACCCTTTCATGATTGCTTCCTCCAGCCGTTCATCCGGCACAGGAAACTCCTGATACCGCTCCCGTATGGCTTCAAGCTTTTTTTCTTCCTTTTCAAACATCCATCTTCCCCCCGCTTTCCTCGAGCTTCTCTCTTAATGACTTTAACGCTTTATTGAGCCATGTTTTCACGGTTCCTTCCGGACGGTTGTACAGGGCAGCCACTTCCTTGATTTTAAGATCGTGGAAGTATTTTAGCGTCAGCAGTTCACGGGAGCGGTCATCGAGCGCCTCCATTGCATCCTGGACCTCGAATAGAAGAGTATCCTCTTCCCCGCCCGCTGCGGGGAGCAGCTGTTCATTATATACGAGCCTGTGTTGCTTCTTGAGCCTGTCGCAGCAGTAATGGATCATGATACGGATGATCCATGTCTTGAAATAGGCAGGCTGCTTCAGATCTTTTATGCTCCTGTAAGCCCGGAAGGTTACTTCCTGCACGGCCTCAAGAGCTTCTTCCTCATTTCGCATATAGGCGAGTGCGGTTTTATACAAATCTGCCTTGCAGGAACGGATGATATCAAGAAAAGCTTCATCATCCCCTTTTATGGCTTTGCGGACAATATGCTCCAAGGCTGATCGATCCCCCTCTTGTTTTCCTGAATATTAGACTGCTTCACAGGAAAAAGGTTTTGCTTTTCCAAACTTTATTTTCCAATTCGGCTGCCTGCAGCCTGTTTATCTGCTAACTCACTGGGTAAATGTAAATATCTATGTTAAGGAGTGGATCTAGTTGGATAATAATTATGCTTTTTGGAATGGCTGGAATGGCTATCTGAACCAGCTTCCCGACCTTTTGCTGGCATTAGTCGTCCTCCTGTTGGGATGGATCATTGCAAAGGCGGTTAAAAAGGCGGTCCTGAAAGGCCTCCGCAAAACCAATCTTGATAACAAACTGTTTGCCGAGTCGGGAAACAGAAAGTATTCCCCTGAGAAAATCATAAGCAAAATCGTTTATATTCTCATTCTCATTTTTGTCTTTATTTGGTTCTTCAATATCTTAAACTTAAGCTTCCTGGCTACTCCGCTAGTAGGCATGTTCTCGACTATTACAGGTGCCATCCCAAGCATTCTAAAGGCTGCCTTGATCCTGCTGGCTGCCTGGCTGGTGGCATCCGCCCTCAAGTTTCTCATCAAGCGTGGAGGCAGAACGCTTCGCGTCCATGAAACACTGAACAAATATAAATTCATTAAAGGAGATCACGATTCCTCCAATATCGTCGATAAAGCTGCCAATATTGTATTCTATCTGGTTCTGCTGATTTCCCTTCCTGCCGTGCTGTCAGCCTTGAATCTCGAGGGAGTCTCCGGACCGTTTGCCAGCATGCTCAATGATATTCTGGCTTTCCTTCCTAAACTCCTTGCCGCTGCCCTTATTCTGTTTATCGGCTGGTTCATCGCCAAGCTGGTCCGTGATATTGTCACGAGCTTCCTGCAGAGCATCGGTACGGAAAAGCTTGTCGGGCGTTTCGGCCTGTCCAAGCTGTTTGAAGGGACCACCCTTTCATCTGTTGCCGGCTATATCGTCTTTGTCTTCATTATGATCCCGGTCGTAATTGCGGCACTCGAAGAATTGGATCTGGAAGGAATATCACAGCCCGCGATTGCCATGCTGAACGATGTCCTCACCATGATCCCGAATATCATTGTAGCCATCGCCTTTATCCTTGCGGGCATCTGGCTCGGAAAATGGGTCAGGCAGATGGTTGCCAGCCTTCTTGAACGAATCGGCGCAGACTCATATTTTAATAGCATCGGATTCAAAAAAAATAAAACCGGGGCTGCAAAAAGCGGGATTTCCCAGCTGATCGGCTATATTGCCCAGATCATTGTTGTCCTCTTATTTGTTGTACAGGCTCTGAACCTGTTGAAGCTCGACTTCCTTGTCACACTGGCAACCGGGGTCATAGCCTATTTGCCGCATGTTCTTGCAGCCCTTGTCATTCTTGGAGCTGGATTATGGCTCGGAACCCTGGTAAAGAAGCTGCTTTCAAGCCTGCTGGAAGGCCCTCATTTCCGCCTTCTTTCATCTGTGGCACAATATGCAATTGTAGCCATTTCCATCTTTATGGCCCTGGACCAGCTTGGCGTCGCCCATTCCATCGTCAATTCCGCCTTTATCCTTATACTCGGCGGACTGGCCCTCGCCTTTGGCCTTGCCTTTGGTTTAGGAGGAAAGGATTTTGCAGCCAAGTATCTGCAAAAGCTTGACCGTAAAATTGAGCAGACGAGCATCAATAAAGATGCCCGCACCACCCAGATTAAAGAATCAATGACTCCAGATGCCTCCAGGGGCACTCAAGCTGGGGATTCCGGCCCTGCCCGGCCGATGACGCCGGATAACGCTGATCCGATAAATCCGGAGCATAATCGCATGAATGAAAAAAGAGATGAATAACTGCAAAGAAGAGAAATGATCTTTGAAGCATGAGATGAAGCCGGCCTCCTGCGGGAAGCCGGCTTTCATGCACTATGGAAAAAAAACATTAGGAGAGCTGATTATGAAAACCATCCAAAAATCATTGCTGACAAAAGAAGATATGACTAACCCTGACATTGTGCCTGCCTGGGTCATTGAAGAATATAAGACCTTCCATCAAACCGTCACAGACAAGACCTTCCCGTGCTATTTCGGCATGACTGCTGAAAACCGCGGGGAGCTGCGCTATGCATATATTTCACAGGAGGACTGGTCACAGCTTCCGAAGGCGCTGGAACAGTTCATTGATCTTTTTGATGCCCCTAAGCTTATCCGCCATGGCTTGTTTGTGTTTGTGGAGCCGGAAAAAGAAGAGAAGGATATCCCTTACTACCGCGAATATTTCTGGAACATCCTGCAGTATCTTCATGATCAGGATGAAAAACCTTGGCCAAAGGATTATCCAGAGGACCCGGACCACCATCTATGGGCATTCTCTTTTGCGGAAGAGCCCTTCTTTGTATTTGGAAACGCGCCAGCCTATAAGCAGCGGAAAACAAGGGATCTAGGTAACAGCCTTGTGCTGGGATTCCAGCCGCGGAGAATTTTTGAGGGGCTGGAAGGCACTTCAAAAGGAGGAATTATGTCCAGGGAAAAAGTCAGGGAACGAGTGGAAAAGTGGGATGGACTGCCAAAGCATCCGAATATCAGCCATTATGGGGATCCTGAGCATCGGGAATGGAAGCAATACTTCATCGGCGATGATATCAAGCCGATTGAAGGCAAATGCCCCTTCCATTCTAAATAATAGATTAGGCTCATAATTTCAGTAAAACAGGTTTCACTTTCCTTTTAAAATGGTATCACTATATTAAAATACCATTAAGAAAGGAATAAACAAGCATGGTACAAGTAACTGTAACCGTTAATCACGGCGGAAAAAATTATATGACAAATGTAATCGCACATAGAGGGACACAAGAAGAGGAAATTGCACGCCTTGCACAGGAACAGGTGCAGAGACAATGGCAGGCAGCCAATTAAAAAAAGTGAAGCGTGCACGCTTCACTTTTTTTAGATTCCCCATTTTATATAGACACCCAGCGCGACAATAGAAAGCAGAATGACCACTGCATAAATCACAGTCAGGTTGACCGTATTTTTCCTGGCTGACTTTGAGTAGTCAGCATCACTTTTGCCGGCCAGCATAAGGGTGAAAATTAAAGAAAGGATGATAATGGCTATAACGATGATTAATCCCAGCTTCATGTTCGACTCCCCGCTTTTGCAGAAGGCTGCTTAATAGATTTCCCTTCAACTGTATATGATTAGTGTATCACTTTATATTCAGTCAGTTCCTCATTTGTATATAAGTTTCACACAAATATCATCTTTTAGTTTGCTCGAATCCTGCTGCCATCAGCGCCTGCTTAAGATTTGCCCTCGTGGGGATTTCCCGGAATTCTATCCCGAGGGCCACGATCGTCTGGGCGATTTCCGGCCGTATTCCGGTCATAGTTGCCTTCACGCCGATCAGGTTTAATGACTTTACAATCTGAAACAGATTATGGGCAACCATCGTATCTATCATCGGGACGCCTGAAACATCAATGAACAGCTGCTTTAATTGAAGCTCTGAGCTGTTTTTCAGGCATTTTTCCATAATGAATTTTGCGCGCTCTGTATCTACTTCCCCAACGAGCGGAAGAACGGCAATATCCTCTGAAATCGGGACAACCGGAACGGACAGCTCCTGCAGGGCAGTCCGGGCTACTTCTATTTTCCTTGTGCTGTAGTTCATGTAAATATTACTGAATATATACGCGACCTCATCCAGGAGCGGGTTGATGATTTTGCTGACATCAAGCATCGTGACAGCAGCAAATTGATTTTTCTCCAGCTCCTCAGTGAAAACGTCCCAAATAACCGATCTGAACAGGGACAGCACACGGAGGGATTCGTCCAGGGGAACGCCGTTTTCTATCGCAGTTTCTCCTGTGTTACGGGCCCATTCTTCAATTTTGCGCCCGCTTTCCTCCTGATCCATATATAATGATTCACCCAGGATCTGAATCAAGGCCTTGCGCCATTCAGCTATCTGATTTCTGGCAACAGTCGATTTCTTAAGCTTTTCCTTATAGAAAGGGCATTCCCGTTCAAATATGTGATTGACGAGCTGCTCTTTGCTCTCTACTATTCTTGTGCCAATCTTAAGCAATTCGTTCCTCAATGCAATCCCTTCTCCCATGAAAAAGTCTGACAATTATATCATAGCATTTCCCTGCAGTATTGCAATGCTGACTCCCGTGAGTGTCCCTGTACGAAGCGGTTCTTTGCCATATATTTCAGGCAGGCTGAGGTTTAGGCCTTTTTCACATAAGGGTATGTATTCTATTAGATAAGTTTTTATATAATAAGGAGGAATGAACATGGCAGAAGATAATAAGCGCGTAGTAGGCTCATATGCAACAGAGAATGAAGCGGTTGAAACAATTGAAAGGCTGAAAGCAGAAGGCTACCGGGCTGAGGACATTTCAGTCATCAGCAAAAACCGTGATGATCTTGACGCTGTGAGCGAGGAAACCGGGACGAAGACAGAGGAAGGCCTTGCGGCTGGCGCTGCTGCCGGCGGAGCATTGGGCGGGCTCACAGGGCTGCTTGTGGGCATCGGTGCCCTTGCAATCCCTGGAATTGGACCGATCGTTGCGGCGGGCCCGATTGCTGCAACACTGACCGGGGCAGCGGTTGGCGCCGGGGCAGGCGGACTTGCAGGCGCATTGATCGGCATGGGCATCCCGGAAGAAGAGGCCAGCCGTTATGAAGCAGAGGTAAAAGAAGGAAGAATCCTGATCCTTGTGGATCCCGATGACCGGAACCGCGATCGCCTGACAGATGATGAAACGATCTTCACCGGAGGAGCTGTCAATGACGCCCGCCGCACTGACGAAGATTTCGTAGGCACAACAGACAGGAATACAGCCATCCGGGCTACGGACCAGGAAGATAAGTATGACGACTATATTGTCGATCCGCTTAACCCCGGTGAACTGGATAAAGGCGAAAATGCATTCCAGGACCACAATGATCAAAACCGCCCGTATACAGATGAAAATATAGATCCAAACACCCCTCTCAGTGACAAGGTGGTAAGCAACCCCTTTGCAGATGAAGACAGACTGAGAGATGAAGTGAACCGCGATTATACTGACCCGCGCCAGCCTAATTCAGACTATCCTAAAGGATAAGGGCTCAGCTGGCCACAAGGACCTGGCAGACTAACCCGCCAGGTCCTTTGGCTTTTTCACAATGCCCTGCTGAATAGACTGAAAAGGTTCATGCTATAATAGAGGCAATTCCGCACTTTGAAAGGAGAATTAGTATGAAGGACCATATTTTTTCCGGATTTATTGGCACCTACACAAAAGGCGACAGCAAAGGCATTTATTCTTTTGAATTGAATACAGAAAACGGCAGGCTCGATAATGTCAAGCTCGCCGCAGAGCTTGAAAACCCTACATATGTGACAGTCAGCGAAGATAAAACACGCCTTTATTCCGTCGTAAAGGAAGGGGCGAAAGGCGGCGCAGCCGCGTTCTCCATCAGCGATGACGGCGGGCTTACGGAACTGAACCGTCAGCTGTCTGACGGTGCATCTCCATGCCATATCAGTGTAAATAAAGACTCGGACTATGCAGTGACTGCCAATTACCATAAAGGTACAATTGAAGCCTACGGACTGACGGGGGAAGGTTCCCTGCTTTCAGCTTCATCGGTTGCCCAGCATGAGGGTACAGGTCCAAACCCAGACCGCCAGGAAAAGCCGCATGCCCATTATGCAGGTTTTACGCCAGATGGAAAATTCATTGCAGCCGTTGACCTGGGTACAGATGAAATCATTACCTATGAGTTAAATGATGGAGTGCTGAAGGAAGCGGCCACACTGGATGTAAAGCCTGGCAGCGGTCCGCGGCATCTTGTTTTCCACCCGGAAAGAAATATTGCCTATGTGATGACAGAGCTGAGCTCCGAGGTAATCGTGCTCGAATACAGCCCGAATGACGGCAGCTTCAAGGTAATGCAGACAGTACCGGCCATCCCTCAAACATTCCGGGAAAATAACCAGGGAAGCGCCATCCATATCTCTTCTGACGGCCGCTTTGTCTATGCCGCCAATCGCGGACATGACAGCATCGCCGTATACTCTGTGAATGAAGAAACAGGCAAGCTGGATTTCATCGAGCATACTTCAACTGAAGGAAACTGGCCGCGCGACTTTGTGCTCGATCCTTCAGAAAGATATATCGTTGCCTCCAACCAGGAAACCGGAAACCTCACTTTGTTTGCCCGTGACGCACAAAGCGGCAGGCTATCCCTGCTGCAGAAGGATGTTTCAGTTCCTTACCCTGTATGTGTGAAATTCTTATAAGAAGCTTTTAAAAAGGGATATGCCCGTTATAAAAGTCTTCATAAGCGCATGGATGTTAACATCCATGCGCTTATTATATGGTCCTGATCACCATGTTGGCTGTAAGGTTACCTGGCTGAAAAAAAAGGGCGTCCTATATAAGAAAGCAACAGGCTTCTGATGCACGCCAAAAAAAATCCTGCACTTGCAATGAAGGCCAATGCCAATAGAACCCGTTCATTAATAGGCAGCTCAAAAATAAGGCTTATACCCAGCAAAAGGATACACAGCAGGCCATTTACTCCAAACAGAATACCCCAAAGGATATCTTTTACACTCTGATAAATCCTTCTTCCTTTCACGTATTTGATATAAAGGAAACAAACCATACATGCACCTGTCATGAAAATCACAGTGTTTATAAAAGGCAGGGAGGTACGTTCTTCCCAAGGCATATCAATGATGACCATGTTTACGTAATAAGTTAGATTAAAACCAATCATAAAGAGGACAGTATAAAAAAACACCACCCACTCACTTATATAAATAATAGGCATAAAAAACTTCTTTAACATGGTTCCTCCTTTTATAAGAGCCGGGCTTTTTTTCTATCGTAACAAAAATTATTTTTAATTTCATGTTATTTCCAAATAGATAGAACTCATCGGATGCCAAAGCAGGTTCTATTCTTTTCCATGTTACATAACCATATGCTATAATAGGATTAAGTTACATTGGAGGTGATTTAATGAAAACAGTCGGTGCAATAACTGACAAACAAAAGATCCTGATTATGAAAGAGTGGCTCCAATCCCGCTCATCCAGGGATTATTGCTTATTTCTGCTTGGCATCAACACCGGAATACGCATTAATGACCTGCTTCATCTGCAGGTAAAAGATGCTGCAGATGAAAGCGGAACTATTCTTTCCTATTTGCATACCTCTGAAAATTGCTTCCCCCCTATCTATTTCAATCTGCAGGTCCGCGAAGCCCTCCACAAGTGCATCAAGGAGAATGGCCTCAAAAGGGAAGACCCGCTCTTTAAGTCAAGGAAGTCCCATAATTCAATCACAAGAGTTCAGGCGTACCGGATCATTAATGAGGCTGCCAGGGCCGCAGGCATTGAAGAGCCTGTCGGCACACACACTTTAAGAAAAACCTTTGGCTACCATGCCTATTCAAAAGGCATTGCCGTGTCGCTGATTCAAAAGAGGCTTCAGCAATCATCCCCATCAGAAACCTATAGCTATCTGGGGATTTCACCTAAGAACCCCCCATCTGTCACTCTCGACGTCAATTTATAGAAAAAGGAGCTGATATCCATGATTAATGTTTTGCATACAGATACATTCATCCTGCTTGCAGCCATTCTGTTTATCACCGGCGTGCTGACTACTAAATTCTCCTCACGGCTTGGCGTTCCTTCCCTCGTGCTGTTTATGGCAGTCGGGATGCTTATGGGCAGCGACGTACTGGGCATCATTTATTTCGACAATGCCAGCACAGCCCAAATGATCGGTGTCCTTGCTTTGATCATTATCCTGTTTGAAGGCGGCCTCCAGACTAAGTGGAAAACACTGCGCCCTGTTGTCCTCCCATCATTGTCACTCGCCACCCTCGGCGTCATCCTCACATCCGGAATTGTTGCAGCCGCAGCGAAACTCATTCTGGGGACAGGCTGGCTCGAATCAATTCTTTTCGGTGCCATTGTCGGATCAACGGATGCTGCTGCCGTCTTCGCTGTCCTCAAGGATAAGAATATCGATGAACGGATTGGCGCCACTCTTGAAGCAGAATCAGGCTCCAATGATCCGATGGCTGTCTTCCTGACAGTCGCCATGATTGAATTGATCACCCTTCCGGAAGCAAGCATCTGGTCCTTGATCGGAACCTTTTTCCTCCAGATGAGCATTGGCCTCCTGTTTGGACTGATCTTCGGCAGATTGGCCGTGTTTGCCCTTAACCGCATCAATCTTGATTCAGGCGGCCTCTATCCTGTCTTTGCCACAGCCTTTGCACTTTTAACATATGGAATTACAGCCTTTGCGAGCGGAAGCGGCCTTCTTGCCGTCTATATCGCTGCCATTATCATCGGAAACATGGAGCTTGCCTACAAGCACACCATCTTCCGCTTTTCTGAAGGATTTGCCTGGATGATGCAGATCATGATGTTTGTGATTCTCGGCCTGCTGGTGTTCCCTTCCGAGCTGTTCAGCCTGGATATATTCCTGAAAGGCATCGCCATTTCTGCAATCCTTATATTGATTGCAAGACCTGCAGCCGTCTTCTTGTCCACTATCAGGATGGGATATAAAACGAACGAACTCATTTTCCTTTCCTGGGCCGGACTTAAGGGAGCCGTACCAATCGTATTGGCCACCTTCCCTCTTCTTGCAGGAGTTGAGGGAAGCCAGCAGATCTTCAATGTCGTCTTCTTCGTCGTCCTGACCAGCTGCCTCATTCAAGGCTCAACGATTACAGCACTCGCAGCGAGACTCAAGCTGACCGGACCGAAAAAAACGACGCCTATGCATTCGCTTGAGCTTGTGTCCATCGGAAAGGCCGATGCAGAAATGATTGAATACGAAATGGAGGATGATGCCCAGATCATCGGGCAGACCCTGATTGATATCCCGTTTCCTAAAGGTGCGCTTGTGAATGCCATCATCCGCAATGATGAACTGATTACCCCGGCCGGCAGCACCATCATCCTTCCAGGGGATGTGCTGTATATCCTCGCCAGCCGCAAGAGCAAACCGCAGCTCAAGAAGCTTCTTCTGCAGAAAAAAATAGAAGAAGCGGCCGAACCGACTGCGTAGTACTTCCCGCGGTTCACCCGTTCCATCAAAAAATACCGTCCTTCATCCGGACGGTGTTTTGCTTTCCCTATTATCAGGTTAACTCCCTGTTTTTCTTTTTCTCAGATTCACCGACGATGACTGCACAAGCGGCATCGCCTGTAATATTGACGGCTGTTCTCGTCATATCAAGAAGCCTGTCGATCCCTATGATCAGGGCGATCCCTTCAACAGGAAGGTTAACAGACTGAAGGACCATCGCCAGCATGATCAGGCCGACACCCGGCACGCCTGCTGTTCCGATGCTCGCAAGCACAGCTGTCAGAACGACTGTCACCAGCTGGGTGAACGTCAGATCAAGGCCATATACCTGCGCGATAAAGATGGTGGCCACACCTTGCATGATCGCTGTTCCATCCATATTGATCGTGGCGCCAAGCGGCTGAACGAAGCTGCTCACCGATTCAGGGACCTTCAAGTTCTTCTGGGCCACATTCATGGAAACCGGAAGTGTGGCATTACTGCTCGATGTACTGAAGGCCACGCTCATTGCAGGGGCAAAGCCCTTGAAGAATTCAAATGGATTACGCTTTGCCAGAAAGTATACTGATGACCCGTAAGTCACAAGTGTATGGACGATCAGCGCTGCAAGGACCACACCCATGTACAGCCCCATCGCTTTAATCGCATCTACTCCCTGAGTGCCGACTGCCGATACGATCAGGCCGAAGGTTCCATACGGAGCAAAACGCATGATCAGGTTCACAAGATACATCATCAGTTCATTCCCCTGGTCAAACAGCTTCAGGACCCCTCTGGTTTTCTCGCCAAGCATGGTTAGTGCAAAACCGATGAAAACAGAAAAGGTAATGATCTGCAGCATGTTTCCTTCTGTAAATGCCTTAATCGGGTTTGTCGGAATGATATTCAGCAAGGTGTCTGATACTGGCGGCGCCTCCTCCGCCTGGAACTCCGCGCCGGTAGTATCAAAAGTTCCTACAGTTCCCGGCTGGAATATATAGGCGAATGCGATCCCTATGATCAAAGCCATACAGGTAGTCGCCAAAAAGTAAGAAATTGTCTTCAAGCCAATCCTTCCAAGCTTCTTCGGATCGCCGAGACCGGCGGTGCCAAGCGTGATGGAGAAGAAAACAATCGGCACAACGAGCATGTTGATCAAGTTGAGGAATATTTTCCCCAGCGGAGTGAACAGGTAGGTGTTCAGTGTTTCAAATAAATCCGGGGAATATAAGTTCAATAATAAGCCGACAATGCCCCCCGCAATCAGAGCGATGATAATCTTTGTTGATAGTTTCATCATGCAAGCCTCCTTAATCGAATTTTTAGCATAAAAAAACACAGAGGGCGAGACCTCTGTGTTTGAACGCAGACTTGTCCTCTCAATAACGCTTACGAGGTTAGCTGTCGGATTCGGGCTTTGAGAGTGCCCTACCTGTAAAGGATTCACCCCGAGGCATGTGTATGCCGGTTGGATCCCCCGCTCTTTAAAAGATTAAGCGCATCTTTCGATAAATTTTTTTTAATTTTACTCTATGAACCTAGCTTCTGTAAATATTTAAATACTGGAACTGTACTTTAGCCTCACAGAAAAACAAAATAAATGACTGCCGCCAGGATAATTCTGTAAATGGCGAACGGCACCAGCTTGATTCTGTTGATGAGCGCCAGGAAAAAACGGATTGAGGCCAGGGCGAACACAAAGGCACTGATGAAGCCGACAATGAAGAATGGGATGGCATCAGGCGTGAAATACTCCCAATTTTTCAAGAGCGACAGCCCGCTCGCTCCAAGCATGACAGGCACCGCCATAATAAAGGTAAAGTCAGAGGCTGCCCTATGGCTGAGTCCAAGCAGCACCCCGCCCGAGATTGTGGAGCCTGACCGTGAAAAGCCCGGCCATAAAGCGATGCATTGGAACAATCCAATGAGGATTGCCTGCCGGTAAGTGATCTTGTCCACTGTCTCAATGGCCGGCTTCCTCTTTGAATAATAATCAGCTGCAATCATAAGCAATGCTCCAGCCACAAGGCCGATTACCACTGTATTGACAGAGAACAGATACTTATCTATATAATCCTCGAACAGAAGCCCAAGAACCGCAGCAGGCAGCAGGCCTGCAATCACCTGCGTAAGCTTCAGCCTCGGTCCATCCGATTGTTCCTTCCCCCCTTTACCCAGCCCGAGGAGCTGGATAAACCGGTCCTTGAACACAATCACCACCGCAAGGATCGACCCAAGCTGAATGACAACCTTGAATGTATTGGCTACTTCCTTCGAGAAAAGCTCTTTGGATTTTAATAGAATATCGTCCACTATAATCATATGGCCCGTAGACGAAACGGGCGCGAACTCAGTGAGACCTTCAACAATGCCCAATATCAGGGCAACAATCATCTCTTTCATCATTTTCCTCCAGAACAAAACAGCTGCCCCGCATGCAAAAGCTTCTAATATGAGCTCTCACTCGGCGGAGCAGTCCTGCCATCTATTTATTTATCTTTCTCTTTATCATCTTCCATGATGCCTTTTGTTGCCTTTTTGAATTCACGAAGCGTATTGCCGGCTGCCCTGCCAAGCTCAGGAAGCTTTTGCGGACCAAATATTAGCAGCGCAACAAAAACGATGATCATGATTTCCCCAAATCCTAAATTCCTCATCTATGCACCTCTTTTTTTCAGATTAATTTTTATCCATCACTAACAGAGGAGGAGATAAAAAACTTAGAATGAAAAAAGACCGGCGTAAGCAGGAACCTCAATTTTTCCAGCATGATATCCATCCGGAAATACCTTCTATAAAGCAGCATGCCGGCCGGCGCTGCCAATAATGGAAGATACGGGGCTGTTCCCAGGAGCTTCCCTTTTCGCTCAAAAGGTTTTTCTTTCGAAAAAGCCTTGCCCTCCTCCAGTACAATCATTTCAAAACGCTTGTCATCGCCCGAAAGCAGGCTCGAGAAAGGGTCATGACCTAGTCCCCATAAACTATAAACACTGATTGCAAATAGGAAAAGGAGATTCATTCCCGCCATAGTGTCTTCCCTTTCAGTTTGATAGAATTATCATACTTCGTCCGTCCCGGTTTGGAAAGACCGAAAATTGAGAAACGAGCCCCTTTTTATGGAAAAAAGAAAAGGAACAGACTATCCTGCCCCTTCCTATCTCAAAAATTCATCAGGCAAATGACGCTGGCTGTTCAAAAACATGGCCACTCTTCTTTTATGATCCAGCTTGAACAAATGAACACCGGTATCTCCTGTAGCAAAGAGCCGGGTGCTGGTATTGGGCAGTCCAAGCAGCGCCAGGATCAGCATGGAAATCAACCCGCCGTGCGAAACCGCAGCAATCCGCTTGTATCCTTTTTGTTCAGCATCATCCAGCAGCTCTGACAATACAGTTTCGGCACGGAATCTCATTTCAAGCATCGACTCCCCCTTCTCGATGCGCACATGCGGCTTTCTGCCCTCAGGCGGTTCTGGATAACGGATGCCCGCTTCCTCCCGGGACATCCCGGCCAGAACCCCATTATTGAATTCCATCAGCCTTTCATCCGTCTTCAGCCCGCACCCTGCTCTGTCAGCTGTAATAACCGCTGTTTCATAGGCCCTTTTCAGCGTACTTGCCCAGATGATATCTGGAGGATAGTGTTCGGTGATAAACTCGGCAAGAAGGCCCGCCTGCCTCCTTCCCAAACCGGTCAGCGGAAAATCCGCCCTGCCCTCGTGGACGTTCAGCAGGTCTGCTTCTGACTGGCCATGGCGGATCAGCAATAATTCAAGCATACAATCCAACCCTCTTTCTTTTTTATGTATAAAAAGATGTCCCACTGCCAAAATAAGGATGCATCTTGGCAGGAGAACAGATTAGTCAGCAAATCAAATACTTTTTTGCAGCCAATAAAAACTAAACGAGGTGTAACGTGAATATTTCGGAATTGCTCATAAGGATCTCTGTTTCATTTCTTGTCCTTTTTCTACTAGCCAGACTGATGGGGCGGAAAGAAATTGCCCAGATGACCTTTTTCAATTTTGTCTCAGCCATTGCCATTGGATCTATTGCAGCCAACACAGTCCTTAACCCGAATGTGGCCCTTCGGAGCGGCGTCATTGCACTCACCGGCTGGGCAGTATTCACCATTCTCATGGGTTATCTTGATATCAAATCCCGGAAAGCAAGATTACTCCTGGAGGGCCAGCCGCTGATTGTCATAAAAGACGGCAAGGTGATGGAAGATTCCCTCCGCAAAGCCAGACTGGATATAGATGCTTTGAATGCCCTGCTTCGGCAGAAAAATATCTTCTCTATCTCTGATGCCGACTATGCAGTGTTTGAAACAGACGGCAAGCTGTCGGTGCTTAAAAAAGAAGGAAAACGCCCGCTGACGCAAAGCCATGCAGCCCAGGGGAACCCGGTGCCTAAAGATGCCTATCCGGTCGGCACCGCCGTCATTTCCGATGGCCAGCTTGTCTCCCGGAATCTTGACGGCTTAAACCTTTCCCAGGAATGGCTTGAAGACCAGCTCCAGCAAAGCGGCGCCTCCCTGTCTGATGTCTTTTACGCTGAAGTTCAGCAGAATGGCACCCTTTATGTTGACTATAAGGATGATCAGCTTCAATAACGGGAGAAAATACTCTTCATAACTTACTGCGGCGCGGGCTTTACTGCAAAGACAGGGACCTGTAGCCAGGCCCCTGTCTTTCATTTATGCTATCTCACCAGCTCTACAAATTGCTCCAGCTTCTCAAGGCTGGTCAGGTTCTGATTGCACATCATGCTGTCGCTGCAAATATAATTGCCTTTTCTTACGTAAGTCCCTTGAACGGCGCCTTTCTTTTGGGAGACAAACAGTCCTGCCTCTCCATGTTTGCCGCATATGGAACAAATCCCTTTTTGGCTGATCGGCTTGAAGGTTCCCGTCAGGCCGGCAAGCTTATTTTTATACAGCACGGCCATATACCTTCTCCCAGTGCCTTTGTCGTCCCAGGAAAAGTAGGAAAGACCTTTCTGCTCCTCCAGCCCGGCTTCAGGCACCTTCAGCTTTTTAGCCTTGGGAAACAGCTTCCTGGCTGCCTGTTCGCCCATTGCCGGAAATGGGATGATATAAGCCTGCAGGCCTTCCAGGAACCGGTCTGCATCTGTCCTGTCCTTTATATCAGGCAACGGGGCAAGAAGCTCCTCCTGCTCAGCAGTGAGCTCTGGAAACAGTGCTTTAGCCTTCTCGGCTGTGATGGCTCTCAGTGCATTCAGAACCCCTTTATCATTTACTGAACTGTGCCCGTTCACAAGGTGGGCTGCCTGTTCTTTTATAAAATTATACTGGTCGTTCCGGATAAAGTGTTCCATTTCATTCACTCCTATTCTGTCCCGGATCAGGCTGTTGATTTCTAAAGACAATTATAAGAAAAATCAGCAGCTGGGAATAGGCTGAGAATGACTCTGAACCAAAGTGTACCTACTGCCTGCGCTTCTGTTTTGAATAGACTATTTTTTTGATTGTTTCATTGGCCAGGAAGTATTCTTCCGCCAGCACTTCGACCGGCTTTCCGTTCCGGAATGCCATCCTGATTTCCTCATTGCGTGCATCAATCTGCTTCCGCCCTCCGGAGGACTCCCCCCACTTTAGCCGGGCAGCCTCAGGCTTCGGAATATAAATCATCTCACCTTGAATATATTTCTGGATCTCCGCTATCAGCTCTTCAGGCAAAACAGCAGCTGCTTTTACATAGCTCATTTCGGCCAGCTCCTTATTTTAATGGTTTCTTAAATAAGGGGCAAAGCCAGTAATAGAAATGAGATTACATTGTAAGGGCGATTATATGAACCTTCTCCCCATGCAAAGTATCGCCTTTCCTCTTACAGGCTTTGCATGAGCCGCTCCAGTATCCGGCAGCCGGAATATTTCTGCCATTTTATCCACCTCCCGATTACCCTGATTTTGGTATTTATTATAGTACAATTCGGGTGTGTCTGCATGTTTTTTGTGAGAACAGGCTGCATGCTCTGCGGCTGTCCCTGTGCCTTGAGGAACAACAAAAAAAGCATGGAAAGAGCAGAAGCCCTTTTCCATGCTTTCTTATTCTAGCAGCAATTGCCCGTATTCCCCAGCAGTACAAGGCCTTTCTTGTCTCCGCTAAGATCAAGGACCAGATCCTCTACATTCGGTTCAATGATCGGATCGATTGCCACCGTGATTTCATTGATTGTTGATACATTATCGTCCTCTTCCGGCTCATCCAGAGCCAGTCCTACTTTTGGCTGTCCTCAGCCATAGCCTGCGAAATATATGCGGATATTGCGGGCATTTTCTTTTTCAAACATCTGCTTTAAAATATCGCGTGCCTGATCAGTGATTTTCATCTGCATTTCCTCCTTTGCTGCTGTTATTATTACTTTACCACACAAACACCCGGGCTGGTATCAAATCAGCTCCACACAGCCCTGGGACTGTCATCCAATTGCTTCCTGCGATTGCATTTTTGCCCCAACACTGTCAGACTAGGATTGACAGATTATGAAGGCGAAGGTGAAAAGCTTGATTGAAGTTAGAATCTCAAACATTACCGATGACGAAACCAATAAAGGTGTGTTCGCTACCCGTGATATCAAAAAGGGAGAGCTGATCCACAGGGCTCCGGTACTTGCATATCCAAATGAAGAACATAAATATATTGAAAAAACGAGGCTCGCCGACTATGTATTCGAGTATGGGACGAACCATTCTGCCCTTCTCCTTGGATATGGAATGCTGTTCAACCATTCCTATGAGCCGAATGCCGATTATGAAATCAGTTTCGAGAATCACTCTTTTGATTTCTATGCTTACAAGGATATTAAAAAAGATGAAGAAATCATGATCAACTATAACGGCGATCCCGATGATGATGCTCTACTATGGTTTAACGGAGGAGAAGAATAAGGAGGGGCAGCTTCCCTCCTTATTCACTCTGCCATCCTGCTGTTCACATAAAATACGAGCCCCATCATAATGGCTATACAGAGCATGATCAAAAACTTCGGTGAACCCACTCCCAGAATACCGCCGATAATAAGAACGATGCCAAGAACCGCTTCCGTTCCCCCTACTAAATGGGCCAGTTTGTTTTTATCCCTTACCCTTTTTTCATTGAACCCCGATAGAAGCCACGTCATTTTCTTAACTCCTACCAGAAAACCAAGCACAAGAAAAATAGTTCCAAAAATAATTAAATCCTGATTCATTGATTCATCTCCTTATAATTTCTTCACTATGGCCGGAATAATATAAAACGGAATAAATAGAGTTGCCAGCAGATAAATTAAGATTGTTTCTTTGTCCAGGCCGATCGCTGCCGAACTGGCAGTTTCCAAACACAGCAGCACGATTAAAATAAAATTCAGCAGATAGATGCTCCGCAGTGACCATTTTGCAATGTTGGCATTTACCCTGTCATCAAACTCGACTTCCTCTTCCTTCATACGCACCCTCAACATTTTGGCCAGGGCCACAAGGACAATTCCACATACCAGTAAAGTCCACTTGAAGATGCCGTCATCCATTAGAAACAAAACGAAAACAAAGGAAAGGACGGGCAGATAAGTAAACAGTATTCTCATAATCATTCCTCCATCCAGAATAGCTTCTCAACGGATGTATCAAGGGCAGCAGCAATCAGCAGGCAGACCTTAATGGTTGGATTATACTTCTGCGATTCAATCAAATTCATCGTCTGACGGGTCACCCCGACAAGCTTTGCCAGGTCTCCCTGCGTCAAGTTCCCTTTTTCCATCCTTGTAATCTTTACCGCATTCTTAACCAGAATTTCTTTCAAACACGCGCCTCCCACCAATATTGCCTTTTTCTGTTACTTAAATTGTAACATATAATTTACTTTTGTCGTATATATATGACAAAATTCTTTGGGAATTTTTAAAATAATGTGTACAGTTCACTTTTGCCTCTTCTATGCGATGCAGTATATCTTTATAGCCCATTATTCAAACGTTCAATTAAATCCTCACATCCTTGCAGCAGCAGTCCATTGTTACCCTTAGTCAAACGTTTGATTAAAGTCTCATACACTATTGCATCAGCAGCCAGTTGCTTTCCTTCATCAAACGTTTGATTAAACCTTGGATACTGTGACAGCAGTACAATTGCAGCCCTTAATTAAACATTTGATTAATACCTTTACATTTCCACACCTATGCAAAAAGGAGGCATCCTGAAAGGAGCCTCCTTAGACAAACTATATATAATCCTTACTTCCGCTTATTCAACCGTAACAGATTTAGCCAGGTTGCGCGGTTTGTCTACATCGCATTCGCGGTGCAGGGCAGCATAGTAAGAGATCAGCTGCAATGGTATAACAGAGATAAGAGGTGTTAACAATTCATTTACTTCCGGGATCACGAAGCGGTCTTCTTCCTGTTCAAGACCCTTCATGCTGATGATGCATGGGTTGGCGCCGCGGGATACAACTTCCTTGACGTTTCCTCGGATGCTCAGGTTGACGCTTTCCTGTGTAGCAAGGGCAATGACCGGTGTACCGTCCTCAATCAGGGCGATGGTACCGTGCTTCAGCTCTCCGCCGGCAAAGCCTTCAGCCTGGATATAAGAGATCTCCTTCAGCTTCAGTGAGCCTTCAAGCCCCACATAGAAGTCGATTCCCCGGCCGATGAAGAAAGCGTTGCGTGTTGTTGCCAGATATTCGCGGGCAATCGCTTCGAATTCTTCTTTGCCGTCACAGAGGACCTCCATAGCATTGGCAACGATGCCAAGCTCCTGAACCAGGTTAAATGGCAGTCCAAGTCCTTTGCTCTTCGCTGTTACTTCTGCCAGGATGGCAAGAACAGCCAGCTGGGCAGTATATGCTTTTGTTGAAGCAACTGCAATTTCAGGACCTGCATGAAGAAGCAGCGTGTAATCAGCTTCACGGGAAAGGGTTGAACCCTGAACATTCGTGATGGTCAGTGCTTTGTAGCCCATCTCTTTGATGTTCACAAGCACGGCACGGCTGTCTGCTGTTTCACCGCTCTGTGAAATAAAGACGAATAGCGGCTTTTCTGAAAGAAGCGGCATATTGTAGCCAAATTCGCTGGCAATATGGACTTCCACCGGAATCTTAGCCATTCTTTCGATGAACTGCTTGCCGACCAGTCCGGCATGATAAGAAGTACCAGCTGCGATGATGTAGATCCGGTCGCTTTCATTCATCGCATCAAGGATGTCCTGATCGATGACCAATTCACCATTTGCATTCTGGTATTTTTGGATGATGCGGCGTGTCACAAGCGGCTGCTCATCAATTTCCTTCAGCATATAGTGAGGGTATGTGCCCTTTTCAATATCGCTTGCATCAAGCTCTGCTGTGTATGGATTTCTGGCAATGATTTGGCCGTCCATATCCTGGATCATGACTTCGTTCTTTTTAACGATGACGATTTCTTTATCCATCAGCTCGACATACTGATCTGTCACCTGAAGCATTGCCATTGCATCGCTCGCAACCACATTGAATGTGTCGCCAAGACCGACAAGAAGCGGGCTCTTGTTCTTCGCTACAAAGATCGTTTCATCATTCTGCTCATCAAGGAGCGCCAATGCATAAGAACCCTTCAGCAGGCGCAGTGTCTTGCGGAAAGCATCTTCTGTTGCTTCCCCTTCATTTACGAACAGCTCAATCAGCTGGACGATGACTTCTGTGTCCGTATCGCTCTGAAGCTCTACACCGCTCAGAAATTCGCGCTTCAGCTGGTCATAGTTTTCAATAACACCGTTGTGTACGAGTGTGAAGCGTCCGCCCGCACTCTGGTGGGGATGGGCATTCTTTTTGCTCGGTACACCATGAGTCGCCCAGCGCGTGTGTCCGATCCCGGTGTGGGCTTCCACATCTCCATCAACGATGCTGCGCAGGTCGGCAATGCGGCCTTTTTCCTTGAAAACATGAACACCGTTTTCGTTCATGACCGCGATCCCTGCTGAGTCATAGCCTCTATATTCAAGCTTTTCCAAGCCTTTTAATAATACTTCCTTTGAATCAGTGTTTCCGATATAACCTACAATTCCGCACATACTTCTGTGTCCTCCCTAATAAAGGGGGCAAGAAGCCTTTTTTAGAGGGCATACTTGCCCCCTTATCTCTAGTTTTTGTTTGTTCAGAAGCATATCCCTCTCTTTGTCCACCAAGTTGCCTTGATGCTTTAAAGAAGGATTTTCGGTTGTGCTTGCTCAACCGGGAGGCATCCGCCGAAAAATCGATAAACCTCCTCCTCGTCAACTAGCCCTCTCATGGCTAGTTCAGGCGCTTTAAAAGTATACCCTGACGACCCACCTTTCTATTATTGAATATGCTTTGCACAATGGTTTGCAAAAACAGGATAATCATACATCACTACGTGAGAATCCGTCAACTGATATCATAAAAAATACACATTTTCCCATGAAGCTTTGGGGCTCCATATAAAAAAATATGCATAGAGGCGCCAAAGCGTTCCTCTATGCATATCTTCCCTTCCATTACTCCTTTAAACCCATTTCCTCGCGGACAACAGCGGCTATGCGTTCCACATACGCCTCACACTGCTCCTTTGTTGGCGCCTCAGCCATTACACGGACCAATGGCTCAGTGCCGGAAGGCCTGACAAGGATGCGTCCGTTTCCGTTCATTTCATTTTCAACCTCTGTAATCACGGCATGAACCTTATCGTTGTCTGTTACATGGTGCTTGTCTGTAACTTTAATGTTGACGAGCGTCTGCGGGAACTTCTTCATTTCATTCGCAAGCTCTGACAGCGGCTTCTTGGTCGCTTGCATGATATTGGCAAGCTGAAGGCCAGTCAAAAGTCCATCACCGGTTGTGTTGTAGTCAAGGAAGATAATATGGCCGGATTGCTCCCCGCCAAGGCTGTAGCCCTCTTTTTTCATTTCCTCCACCACATAGCGGTCTCCGACTGCAGTCTGGATGCTTTCAATGCCGTTTGCTTCAAGCCCTTTGTAGAAGCCCAGGTTGCTCATGACTGTGGATACAACTGTGTTATGCTTCAGACGGCCCTGCTCTTTCAGGTATTTTCCGCAGATATACATGATTTGATCTCCATCAACGATGTCGCCATTTTCGTCTACAGCAATCAAACGGTCTCCGTCGCCGTCAAAAGCAAATCCGGCATCTGCCCCTTTTTCCTTTACAAAGGCCGAAAGCGCTTCAGGATGGGTCGATCCTACGCCATCGTTGATGTTAAGACCGTTAGGGGATGCGCCCATTGTCGAAAGGTCGGCATCAAGATCTGCAAACAAATGTGCTGCCAGTGAAGATGTAGCACCGTTCGCACAGTCAAGCGCAATATGTATGCCTGAGAAGTCTTCATCAACACTTTGCTTCAAATATTGAAGATATTTCTGTCCGCCTTCAAAATAATCATTCACCTGGCCAAGGTCTGCCCCTACCGGACGCGGAAGCTCATCTTCTGCCTTATCCATGAGAGCTTCAATTTCCAGCTCCTGATCATCTGAAAGCTTAAAGCCATCTGGCCCGAAGAATTTGATCCCGTTATCAGCTACAGGGTTGTGGGAAGCTGAGATCATGACACCTGCCTGTGCACCAAGGGCTTTTGTCAGATACGCTACTCCAGGCGTTGAAATGACGCCGAGGCGCATAACTTCAGCTCCAATGGAAAGCAGTCCTGCTACAAGGGCTCCTTCCAGCATATGCCCTGATATGCGTGTATCGCGGCCGATCAATACTTTTGGGCGTTCCTCATTCTTTGTTAGCACATATCCGCCAAACCGGCCCAGTTTAAAAGCCAGCTCCGGGGTTAACTCACTGTTTGCAATCCCTCGTACTCCATCGGTACCGAAATATTTACCCATTAAAAATCGCTCCTTCTAACCATAGTGACATTATATTTAAGCTTCTTCATTCTTTTGAGTGATAGAAATCTTTACTGTTTCTCTTGATAGCTTCCAGCTTACATTATCGGGGCCAGTCACCTTTACAGGCACATTATGCTCCCCTTCTGACAGGCTGCTTGCATCGACGAATATATTGAAATCTGCAGAACCAAGGCCATTGACCACACCGACCGGCCCCTGGACAGACAGATTTGTTCTCCCTGATCCATCAGCGAAAGCAGCGGTATATCCTTCTGCTGCCCCAGTCAGGTCAATCGGAAGGTTCGAGAAGGTTTTGGTTTCATCCTTCTCTGTTTCTTCCGCAGGAGGAGTCGCCGTCTCAGCTTCATCTTCTTCTGCTTCTGAGCCGGCGTCCTCCTGATCTTCCTGACTTTCAGCTGTCACATCCACGGAAGCCTCTACTGTCTTCGGATCGACAGATGTGATGCCGTCCGGGATGATGACCGGAAGGGTCTGAACACCATCTTTGGTGATCTTGCCCAGGTCAATCTCAACCCTAACTCTTTCCGTCTGGCCGAGCGCTTCTTCGCTTCCGGTGATTCTCGCCTCAGCTGTATCCAGATCAATACTGTTAAGCGTCACACCCGAAGGCAGTGAACCTTTCCGGACGACATCGATCGGCACGGTCTTAGCGAGGCTTTTCACAGACACGGTAACCTCTACCGTCTCTGGATCGACAGCTACATTCAGCTTATTCATATCCCTGTCGAGCACCCTGATGCTTGCAGCTCCTGTGACAGATTCCTCTATCGGACCTTTGACATCGAGAGCTGCCTTCACATAGCTGATGCGGTCGACTACGTCCTTGGCACCCGTTATTTTAACAGTTTCAGGCTTAACAGATGGTGCTCCGGATGTGAATCCGTCTCCAAGCAGGGACTGGTTGAATTCAGGCTCTACCTTGAACTCCTTCGTTACTTTCTCCTGGATAGAGACTGTAGCATATAACGGATCGACTGTTACATCGAGGCGATCCGAAATGTCCCTTACAAGGATCCGGACCTGCTTTTCGCCAACTTCAGCATCAGATAAATTTACATATACTTCAAAGTCCCGCTGCGTCTTGGCGATCTGGACATGGCTTTTCGGCCCTGACACCCTCACATCCACAGTATCCGGAACTCCGGTGACGACAAGATTATCGGTATCATAATAGGATTTGACCGGGACATCTTCAATCAGCTCAGTGTCCTGATCCCCGGGAACATTAACCTCGCCCGATTTGTCGGATCCATCATAGACAGCATCAAAAAGGAGCAAAGCCAGCACAAGGGCTACAGCTTTCATGAACCACCTGTTGTCCACCAGCTTATCAATCAGCTTATCCATTTTTCTTCCCCCTCCAATTCCAGCGGGCTGAAGAAGACTGTTTCGCCTTCTGGCTGACAATCAATTCATTGGATAGGAGCTCCTTGAATGCCTCAGAGCTCAGGCTTCTGTGAAGCTCACCGTTTTTAGTCAGTGAGACGCTTCCCGTTTCTTCAGATACAACGATGGTAAGGCTGTCTGTGACCTCACTGATTCCCAGGGCGGCCCTGTGCCTTGTGCCAAGTTCCTTAGAAATGAACGGACTCTCAGACAGCGGCAGATAGCAGGCTGCAGCTTCCACACAGTTCCTCTGGATAATGACCGCCCCGTCATGAAGAGGTGTATTCGGGATGAAAATATTGATCAGGAGCTCTGATGATATTTTTGAATTCAGCTGAATGCCTGTTTCTATATAATCGCCCATCCCTGTTTCTCGCTCAATCGAAATCAGGGCGCCAATCCGGCGTTTAGCCATATAATCAACGGCCTTTGTAATGGAATCCACCATCTTTTCCTGTTCATTTTCTTCCTGGGAGCTGCTTCTCGAAAAGAATCTTCCCCTCCCCAGCTGCTCAAGCGCCCTCCGGAGCTCAGGCTGGAAGATGATGATAATGGCCAGGACCCCCCATAGCAGAACCTGTTCCATCATCCAGCCAAGTGTCTGCAGCTGGAATTTATCGCTGATCACCTTGACGATCAGAATGACAAAAATCCCTTTCAAGAGCTGTACGGCCTTGGTGCCCCTCACAATCATGATCAGTTTGTAGATGACGTACCAAACAAGGAGAATGTCAACAATATTAGCCAGGTATTTCAAAATTGAGAAATCTGCAAACGACATTATCCCTTCCTCCAAATATATTTTTCCAAAAAGCATAAGCTTTGTTTTCAATGTATGTAACTCACATATTATATCATAAATACTCTGAAAACCAATGATATGGACATGGGATATATTGCAAAGCTCTTGGCGTGCCTTCTCATTCATCTAAAAGAAAATCCCTGCCAAATGAATATCGGCTCAGCCGGATATTTCTAGTTTGACAGGGATTTGCTCTCTCTATTCAATCAGCCTGCTGCAGGCTCTTTTTCTTTCTCATCGAACACATTCACAAGATCTTTGCCAAGGCTCTTGATATGATACCAGAGCCACTCAAACACTTCATTCACTTCCTTGATATCACCAGTCACCTGGCCTGCAGAAGCCATATACTGCTCTCCATTGATGACGGTCACATCGCCATCGACCTGGCCTTCGATTTTTATCTTGCCATTGCGGACAATCACATCACCCTTGATTACTTCACCTTCCGGTACGATGACCGTGTCATTCTGGACGATCAGGTTCGGCTGTTTGGAGACCGAAAAATTATGGTCCTTATTCCAGGTGGAGACGACACTTCCCATCATAAGGATGAGGAACAGGGAAGCAGCAGTAAGCAGGGGATGATGCCTGAACCAACGCTGGAAGCCCACCTGCTTCTTTTCTTTTGGAAGCTTCGCCATCACACCAGCTGTGAAGCCTGACGGAGCTTGTATATGTGAAGTGCTTTGCACCAGTGCAATAGCTCTCTTTAATTCATGAAAATAAGAGCGGCATTCGTCGCAGCTGCTCAAATGCTCCCTTAATTGCTGTTCATGCTCGGCTGAGATCTCTTCATCTAGATACTCGTGCATATACTCGACAATCTCTGCTGGACATTTCAAAGTTCTCACCCTCTTAAAATGATAAGCTGAATTCATTTTTGCAAAAGAAGATGGCATAGCCATTCATCTCTACACATGACGCAGCTGCTTTCTTAAAGCTTCCCTGCCCCTGTGTATGCGGGTCTTAACCGTCCCGAGCGGCAGGTCCATAATCTCGCTTATTTCGTTGAGAGAAAGCTCCTCGATATATTTCAGCACAATTACTGACCTGTATTTTTCAGGAAGCTTGGAAATTTCGTTTTGAATGGTTTCCTGAAGCTCCAGGCTCTCTACATCTTCCTCGGGCAGTCTGGTATCCGCTGCAATCTGCGAATACATCGTCAATCCGTCCGTCCCGGCAACCTCCGCATCCAGAAAATAGTCGGGCTTTTTCTTCCTGATCCGGTCAATGCATAAATTGGTTGCGATTCTGTACAGCCAGGTGGAAAACTTCAGGTCGATATTAAAGCTTTGAATATTAACATATGCGCGCAGGAAAGCCTCCTGTGCAATATCCTCCGCCTCATGGCGGTTGCCGAGCATACGGAAACAAAGCTGGAACACCTTGTCTTTATAAATTTCCACAATTTCCCCAAAAGCATTCTGGTCGCCTTTTAATACCTGTTTGATCCTTTTCTTTACGATTGCTTCCATTTCTATTTACCTCCGCTCTAATGCGGCTATACGATATTACGGATCGATAGCGGAAAAGGTTTCGTTTTTTATATAAAATTTCTCAATAACTATTATTTTAACAAAAATTTACTTCTTCATGTTTAAAAAGTTTTAAATGGGGTATAAAGGGACTAATTAAGCTGAGGAAAAGGCAGGTTTTTTTGAATGGGCATTCAAGAACTGTTGCAGGATATTGAAAAGTGCCGCAAGGAAATGGTCCAACTGGCTTCCCGTACCTCTTTGTCCAGCCATCATGTAATTGAAGCCAGTACAAGGCTGGATTCATTGCTGAACAAATACAATCATCTGGTCAAAAAACGGTAACTTGAAAAATCAAGTTACCGTTTTTTGTTTCTTTCTTTAAAGGAGCTTTTCGCCGAAAAGCGATCCCATCAGCGCAACGGCTACAGATGCCGTCTTATTCTTGTCATCGAGGATCGGATTGACCTCCACGAACTCAGCGGAAGTGATCAGCTCCGCTTCTGCAAGCATTTCCATCGCCAGGTGGCTTTCACGGTAGCTGATGCCTCCTATGACTGGAGTCCCCACGCCTGGTGCATCGTTGGGATCCAGCCCGTCCAGATCCAATGATAAATGAACCCCATCAGTCCGGTCCCTCAGATACTCAATTGCTTCTTCCATCACTCTTGCCATCCCGAGCCTGTCAATCTCATGCATTGTATATACTTTGATGCCCTTCTCCTTCACAAGCTCTTTCTCACCCTCATCCAGGGCCCTTGCTCCGATGATGACGATGTTCTCAGGCTTTACCTTCGGTGAGTAGCCCCCAATCCCGGTCAGAAGCGGATGGCCGATGCCCAGCGAAGCTGCCAGCGGCATGCCATGGATATTCCCGGAAGGCGATGTTTCTGCTGTATTCAGATCTCCATGGGCATCATACCAGATGACGCCGAGGTTTTTATAGTGCCGCGACACACCTGCAAGCGTCCCGATGGCAATGCTGTGGTCCCCGCCTAACACAAGAGGGAATGAACCGCCCTTGATTACTTCATCAACCTTTTCTGCCAGCTGGCCGGTCTTATCTGCAATAAGCTCAAGATTCCTCAGATTGGTATCTGGATCTATCTCCACCTCCGGGCGTCCAATCGCTATATCACCCAGATCATGAATGTGCTCAAATAAAGATTTCAGACGTTCATTTACACCGGCATAGCGGATAGCACTTGGCCCCATATCAACTCCTCGCCTCATTTGCCCAAGATCCATCGGCATCCCGATAATCGATAGTTTCTTCATCTCTCTATGTTCCTCCTTCACCCCTGTTCTGCTTTCATTTTAACCGCTTTCAAAGCAATGACTCAACTCGACAAAATCATGCATATATATGCGTACTTTTCTGAAAAATCAAAAGGATAAAAAGATAGAGGTAAATTCCTGGGGAATCTGCAGTAAGAATTATAACGAAAATGGCATGATCCACCCGCGGATAACACATGCTGCTGCAGATTTAGATTCGCTGTTCATGTACAGCTGTTAGAAGTTATAACGTTTTTAAACATAAAAAAACCTTAAACCCGGCAGAGTTTAAGGTAAGATGTATGTAGTAATGGTGGAGCCTAGCGGGATCGAACCGCTGACCTCCTGCGTGCAAAGCAGGCGCTCTCCCAGCTGAGCTAAGGCCCCGTATATTGGAGCGGAAGACGGGATTCGAACCCGCGACCCCCACCTTGGCAAGGTGATGTTCTACCACTGAACTACTTCCGCATTCATTAAGACAAACCTTAGGGTATAAAACCTAAGGCATGCCCTGCTATGATGAGCCATGAAGGACTCGAACCTTCGACCCTCTGATTAAAAGTCAGATGCTCTACCGACTGAGCTAATGGCTCAAAAAATGGCTGGGCTAGCTGGATTCGAACCAACGCATGACGGAGTCAAAGTCCGTTGCCTTACCGCTTGGCTATAGCCC
>NZ_JASHIV010000018.1:0-83158 GCF_030733525.1 Bacillus sp. MMSF_3328
AGAGCTTGCTCTGAGGAGGCTCAGCGTCGCCCCGCGGAAAGCGAAGTGCCTGCAACGCAAATCAACAGCCCCCATTAACAAGTGAAAAAAGTCTAAAAGCTGCTCCAAATTGGATCAGCTTTTTTCTATGTTTCTAAACAACACTCCTTAATGGCGCCTCCGCTTTTCTCTCTTTATTTTCAAATCCCCTTCCAGTATCCTTAAAAAAGAAGAGAAAATTAAACAGGCAATCTGAAATAAACGAGGGATCCCTATGAAACAAATACACAGCGACATCATCCAGTTCCGCGGCACCCACTATGACTTCGGCTATATGCAGGGAGAAAAAATCAAAAACTCGCTTTCTGTAAAAAACCGCGAAGAACAATGGAAAGTAAGAAAACCGCGCTTCATCATCGATGAAAAAGAAGCAAAAGATGCAATCAAAAAATTCGCCCCCGGCACTTGGGACGAACTGCTCGGCCTCCAGGAAGCACTGGAATGGCAGATGCAGAAAGTCCTCCAGGAGTTCGGCGGCTATCGCGTCGATTATAACCGATCCGGCTGCTCCATCTTGACAGGCAGCAGCTATCTGATCCGCAACTACGACTATCATCCCAAAACCTATGAAGGCCGCTACACCCTTTTCCAGCCAACTGACCAGGGCTATGCCATCATCGGGCCCAGCCAGCGGGTCACAGGGCGGATGGATGGAATGAACGAAAAAGGCCTGGTGGCAGGCTATAACTTCATGAACCGGAAAAAACCGGGCGACGGCTTTATCTGCTGCATGATCGGGAGGCTGCTTCTTGAATCATGCGCAGATGCCGATGAAGCTGTAAGCATGCTCAAGGAGATTCCGCACCGCCATTCTTTCACCTATGTTGTATATGACCGAAGCGGGAAATCCTTTGCGGTGGAAACTTCCCCGCGCCGTGTGGAGATCCGGCAGACGAATGCCTGCACCAACCATTTTGAAATTATGAAAGATGAAAACCGCCACCATTTGGCAGACTCACTCCGCAGGCTTGCTGTTATCAAAGAAGCAGGCGTGGAAATGACCGAAGCGATGGAGGCGTTCAGACTCCTGAATGATACAGATAAAGGCGTTTTTTCTGATTTATACAGCAGCTGGGCCGGCACCATCCACACATCAGGTTATTTGCCTCAGGAAGGTAAAGCCTGGTTTGCCCTGGGCGGCGACCGGAGCCCGGTTGAATTTGACTTTGACAGATGGCTGCAGGGAGAAGATATTGATATGAAAAGGATCACAGGTGAAGTGAATACCAGCATCCCCTTCCTGCATATGGATGATAATGCAAACTGGTTCAGCAAATAAACGTTGCCGGAGGTATGGATATGAATAAGAAATGGCTGTTCCTGCTGTCCGGTCTTATTATTACAATAACAGTCGGCATCGGACTTTATTGGCTTTATTTTTCCAAACCGGACGGACTGCCTGATGACAAGAAGCTCATAGATTATATGAACCGCTATCATTCCGACATGCAGGCCAGTGATATCAAGGCAATCATCCCAGCCGATGAAGAGCATGTTTTTGTTCCTTTTGTGAGGAAAGGCGGAGAATATGGCGCCAGCTTCTGGACATGGAGAAAGCGCGATTGGGAGCTTGATTATATAAGCTCTGCCGGGGAGCCGAAGATTTGGCGGATCGACCCGGATGACCCATCTTCATTCCGGATAGCCTGGAGCTTTTCGCCTGACAGCGGCTTAGAAAAGATTCGCTACTATTTAATGAGAGACAGGGACTTTTTTGTTTCAGGGGGAAAAGAGACTTATTTGCCAAAGGTGCAGATGGAGCATGAAACCATGCTTGATGAAGGCAGCTATGGGATGATGGAGCTGCCGGAAGAGTGGAAGTCCGTCGCGGGTTCGTTGGCGGATTCTGTCAAGAAGAGCCAGCCTGATTGGTTCTCTTTTCCTGTGCTCGGCATCCATTTTGGCTGGATTGGCTACGATGAAAATGGAAAAACCTTTTTTCCGGATGTGGGTGACAGCTTTGGTACTGGCGGTTCAAATATAGATTATATGCAGATGCTTGGGGAGAATGACATTGAACAGCCAGGGAGGAAAGAATGAAAGAACAGGATTATGACAGACTTCTTCATATTAAAACAGAAGGCGGACAGCAGGGGTTTACCCGCTCTTTCCATTATCACCGATATGAGGCGACACCTTATTCCGCACTGGATATTTTATTCGAGGATTACAAATTGGCGGGCACCGACACGCTTGTTGATTTCGGCTGCGGGAAGGGCCGGCTTGTCTTTTACAGCCATTATCTGTTCCAGGCTTCCGGCACAGGTGTTGAAATGAATGAGGATTTATATGAAGAAGCCCTTCGCAACGCAGAAACTTATGTGAAAAAAAGCAGAAAAAGCAGGGGGATGCTCCAATTTGAATGCAGCCTTGCAGAGGAATACAGGATCAGGCCGGAAGAGAATTGCTTTTACTTCTTCAACCCCTTTTCCATCCAGGTGTTCAGGAATATCATCGCAAATATCCTTTTGTCTGTGGAAGAACACCCGCGCTCTGCAGATATTGTGCTGTATTACCCATCAGAGGATTATATTTTTTTCCTTGAAAATTATACAAGCTTTGAACTGGAAAAAGAGGTAGAGCTCCCGGAAAGCAGCCATGATCAAAATGAAAGGTTTTTGATCTACAGGCTAAAGGTGTGAAATCGCTTACATTTTATTTGCTGGAGATATAGAATTTATTGGAAATGATAGATATAATGGTTTCAAGATAAATAGTAAATGGGGTAGGAGAATGAATAAGAAAAAGATCCTTCTGATTAGCGGCATTGTCATCGTGCTTTTGGCTGCGGTTCTGATAGGAGCAGGCAACTACTTTTATAATGTAGCAATCAATCGGAGTGATGAGTCCCTGAAGCTCCATGGCGGCAGCGAGTCAAGAGCAGTCAGTGCAATGGCAGCTGAGGAAGAGGCGGCCAAGCTTGCTGAAGTGATGGAGTGGACGGAAAAACAGGACTTCAAGACTGTTGAAATCACTTCGGACGACGGGCTGAAGCTAAAGGCAGCTTTCCTGAAGAACCCGGATTCCAATGGCAGGGCAGTCATCTTGGCTCATGGATATAAAGGCAGCAGCGAACAGATGCCGGGCGTTACGAAATTTTACTATGAGCAGGGGTTTGACGTCCTGAAGCCGGATGCCAGGGGCCATGGCTTAAGCGAAGGGAATTATATCGGCTATGGCTGGCATGAACGGAAGGACTATGTGAAGTGGGCCAGCAGGCTGATAAAAGAGGAAGGGGCAACTGATATTTTTCTGCACGGCTTTTCCATGGGGGCAGCGACCGTCCTGATGGCAAGCGGGGAAAAGCTTCCGCCGGAAGTGAAAGGGATCATTGAGGATTCAGGCTACACAAACGTTCATGAAGAGCTATCCCACCAGCTGAAATATCTGTACCATCTGCCTTCATTCCCTCTCATGCAAGTGACGAGCGCTGTGACGAAGGTAAGGGCAGGCTATACGTTCAGCGAAGCTTCGGCAGTTGAACAGGTGAAAAAGAATAAGCTTCCGCTCTTCATCATCCACGGTGACCAGGACGAACTGGTCCCGACCGAAATGGCAGACCGGATTTATGATGCGGCGACAAGCGAGAAGGAAATCTGGATTGTGCCGGGGGCCGGTCATACAGAGGCTTATACAATCGCTGAAGAAGAATACCAGAAGCGCTTGACGGCTTTTATTAAAAAAGTGCAAAATAAGTAAGGCAGAATTGGAAATTTGATTGAATATTTACAATTTTGTGAACTATAATAGATGCAGGCATGGACTTTTTTCGTTTATCTTATAAAATATCACGAAGAGGAGGACCGTTCTGCATTACAAATTAGACAAACAAGTTTTTCATCCAGGGGGGAATAAAAATGGTCATGAAGTACTTACAGAGAATGGGCCGCTCTTTAATGCTGCCTGTAGCCGTGCTGCCGGTGGCTGCGATTTTGATGGGGATTGGGTATTATATCGATCCAAACGGCTGGGGGGCAGGAAACCCGGCTGCCGCTTTCCTGATTAAAGCTGGAGGCTCTATCCTTGATCATATTCCGGTGCTGTTCGCGGTCGGAATTGCCTTGGGAATGGCGAAGGAAAAAGATGGTTCCTCAGCTATTTCCGGATTGGTCGCCTATCTCGTTGTCACAACACTGCTATCAACTGACACGGTTGCGATGCTGCAGGGTGTAGACGCTGCCGATGTAAACCCTGCTTTTGGGAAAATCGAGAATGCTTTTGTTGGTATCTTATCAGGGATTGTAGCATCGATTATGTATAACCGCTTTGCCAAGGTGAAGCTTCCGGATGCCCTGGCATTCTTCAGCGGAAAGCGGCTTGTTCCGATCATGTCCGCTGTGACAATGCTGGCCGTGGCCGCAATCCTGTTCTTTGTCTGGCCGCTCATCTTCTCCGGACTGGTATCCTTCGGGACAGCGATAAGCAAGATGGGCTTTGTGGGCGCAGGGCTTTACGGGTTCTTTAACAGGCTCCTGATCCCAACTGGGCTCCACCATGCTTTGAACTCTGTGTTCTGGTTCGATACTGTCGGAATCAATGATATCGGAAAGTTCTGGGCAAGCGAAGGAACTAAAGGGGTGACTGGCATGTATCAGGCAGGCTTCTTCCCTGTCATGATGTTCGGTCTTCCGGCTGCTGCCCTGGCCATGTACCATACGGCGAAATCAAAACAGAAGAAAATGGCGGCATCACTGCTGCTTGCTGCAGGCTTTGCTTCCTTCTTTACGGGAGTGACTGAGCCGCTCGAGTTCTCATTCATGTTCATTGCGCCTGCTCTTTATGTCGTGCATGCGGCATTGACGGGAATATCCCTTGCTGTTGCGGCCTTCTTCCATTGGACAGCAGGCTTCGGATTCAGTGCAGGGCTGGTCGACTTTGTATTGAGCCTAAAGATCCCTATTGCCAACCAGCCGTGGATGCTCCTGGTTCAGGGTCTCGTATTTGCAGTCCTGTATTATGTGCTGTTCAGATTCCTGATCACCAAGTTTAACCTATCCACTCCTGGCCGGGTTGAAATGACTGAGGGAGCAGAGGGCGCTGAAGGCGGAGAAGTATCTGCCCCTGCGGCAGGAAGTGAAAAATTCGCCATCATGGCTGCTAAAATCTATGACGGCCTCGGCGGAGATGCGAATGTTACATCTGTAGACAACTGTGTGACCCGCCTTCGCATTGAAGTGAAGGACATGGAGCAGGTCGACCAGAAAAAGATTAAAGATACCGGGGTTCCGGGAATCAATATTGTCGGTCCTACAAGCATTCAGGTCATCGTTGGCACATCAGTGCAATTTGTAGCCGATGAAATAGAAAAGATCAGGAAATAACATTGAAAAAGCCGGGCGATGCCTGGCCTTTTCTTCTTTTCTCTTTATATATGGAAAGGGGAGGGGATGGTATGAAGGAAAAAAAGCATAGAAAAAGAAGGCAAAAAGGGAGCATGCATCCTTTTATTGTTTTTACTCTTCTTATGATAGCTGCTGCCATGATTTCTCTGTGGGCCAATGAAGGCTACAGCAGCATGGGAGAAGGGTAGATAGCACTGATTCGCCGGAATTTTTCAGGAGGGCCGTTTCCCTTGACCGCTTTCTAGTAAGCTATGGAATTCCGGTCAAAAGAAGCGGGATAGCGCCAAAGGACAGACAGAGGTTCTTTTCTCAATATGGCCATCCAGGAAAGGACTCAGACGTTGACCGTCATGCTGTGCTGCTGAGAGTTTTGGAGAATTGACGGCCAGCTTAAGCATGGCAGAGCTGGGCCCCAACTCTATTATGAGTGTTGTGGTCCATAGACTGTGCAGGACACGCCGCGAATTAGCTATCTCTAAACAGAGTCCATCACATTTCATCCCTTGATACCTCAGGTAAAATGGTTCATAATCACAAATAGAAGAAAGGCGTTTATTAAGAGGGGGGCGGATGGTGCTGAAGGATACTTTACGGCAGATTGAATATGAAATTGCGATGCTTGTGAGGCTGACGACTGCCCACAGTCCGAAGCTGGGGAGCCTTGACCGGTCGGAGTATCTGCTGCTGAGTGAGATTTCTGCGCATGAGCCCCTGGCAATCAATGCACTGGCAGAAAAGCTGATGCTGAATCTCTCTACAGCGAGCAGGCAGATCGCCGTTCTCGAAGGAAAAGCTTATATTGAACGTTTCCCGGATGAACATAACGGCCGGATCAGCCTGGTCCAGCTGACAGATAAAGGACGGGCGGTGCTTCAGAAGGTGAAAGAAGCGCGCCAGTCTGTTTATGGGGAAATCTTGAAAGACTGGTCACCGGACGAGCTGGCAGGGCTGGAAGCCAGCCTGACAAGGCTTAATAAAGATTTCAAACTATGGGGAAAATAATACGGATGAGGAGAGAGCCGCCAAGGCTCTTTTTTTGTTGGAAATTACCTGTTGCAGAATCACTGTAAAGTTGTATAATACAATATATTGTCTATAAGTTGTATAATGCAACTTGTAAAAAGAAATATAAGTTTTGAAAGGAGGATCTGCTGTTGAGTCAACCTGTCAATATTTCCGGCTCTGATTCGAAAAAGATGGCCATTCCGCCATATTTGGCCATATCCATTCTGACCATCTTTTCTATCGGGCCGCAGTACTTTTTAAATTTATCTTATATTCTCAATCAGGGGATCATTCAAAACGGCCTGAACCTTGGTTCGAATGATCTGCTGCTGCCGTCCACATTATCCAATCTTGCATTTGCGTTCGGTGTGCCGCTAGGTCCGGTGCTGGCAAGGAAGATCGGCCTTAAGAGGAACTATCTGACCTTTGTGCTGGTTTTCCTGCTTGGCTCTGTACTGGACGCGCTGTCACTGGGCATTACAACATTGACGGCAGGCCGGATCATACAGGGAATCAGCGCCGGCATCCTTTTCCTGACGATTTTGCCGGTCAGCCTGACTTCTTTTCCGAACAAAATCCGCAATACCTTCCTGCTGATGGCGATTGGGGGACTATTCGGGTCGAGTGCTGTCGGGGCATTCTTTGGAAGCATTTCGCTCTCATCAGGCATGTGGCGCTGGCTGTTTATCCTGAACATCGTTTCAAGCATTTTATGCCTTGTAATGGGAAGTATTTTTCTTCCATCAGCACAGGATGAGAAAAAACATAAGGAGCCGCCTGCGGATAAAAAAGGGATTTTCCTGTTAGGGTTATTTATCCTAAGCCTCGCCTATCCCCTTTGCAATCTGATGGAAGAGGGCTTCTCATCGATCAGGATCTGGCCGCTGCTGGTTCTCGCCGCCATCATCATGCTCCTCTTTATCTATATTGATTTAAAATCGGAGAATCCGCTTGTTCCGTTTGGCTCTCTCAAGGCAGCCAAGCCGGTGTCAGGCACTATCATGGCAGTCGCGTCCCATATTTCACTCATTTTTGCCCTTGCCGGGATCAATGGGTTTCTCCGGAATAATAAAGACTTGCCATTTGAGTATCTATCGCATTTTTATTTCTGGTTTTTCATCGGGATATTGATCACAGCTATCCTGAAAACTTTATTATATGACAGGCTTGGAGCAGGCATTCTGGGGACAATCGGTTCACTGGCTGTCATTTACGTCAGCTGGAGATGGATGAACATCACTCCTGATATCTCCCTTCATGCTCTCTATTTCCAAATCGCCTGCCTTGGGGCAGGGGTCAGCATGGTGCTGGTGGCAGGAGCACTTGGGACGGCCCTGGCCGGGGACATCCATAAAGCCTCCAAGCGGTCAGTCACCCTGCATTCGATCAGGAATTTTGCCGGGGCAGTGGCTGCTCCGTTGCTCGGCTGGTTCATATACAGGCAGAATGCGTATCATTATGAAGCAGTCAGGATCCACGCAAGTAAATATGACCCGGAAGTACAGGCGGAAATGGCCAGGATGACAAGGCATCTGATGGAAAGCGGATTGCCATTGGCCAAGGCGAAGAGCATGGCATTCTATGAATTGGTCGTCAATGCGAAAAAGTCGGCCATCCTTACGGCATACCATGACCTGTTTACGATCATGCTGGGAATCGGCGTCATCATGCTGCTGGCTTCCATCGGCAAGATTGCGACAGGGAAAGGGCGTTCGCTTGTCCAAAAGCAAAAAAGAATTCTTCTGCCCGCTCCGGACAGCCGGCAGGCACATAAATAATAGAGGTTACCTGAGAGGAGAAAGATGAATGAGTAAAGGACGTTTAATCCTGACAAATATTATTGGCATCCTGGTTGTGTTCGCATTGATTGCAGCAGGTGCTTATTACTATTACCAGAATGAAAACTATGTAACGACGGATGATGCAGTGGTATCAGCCGATATGATGCAGGTAACGGCACCGGCATCAGGGATGCTTGCAGAATGGAAGCTGGAAGAGGGGAAAAGTGTCTCCGAGAATGCAAGCGTCGGAAAAGTAGCGGCAGGAGAAACTTCTGTTCCTGTCAGCAGCTATATGAACGGCACGGTCATCCAGAATCAAGCCTATCCTCATCAGATGGTCCAGGCGGGACAGGCGCTGGCAGTTGCTGCAGACATGGAGCATCTTTATATTACGGTCAATATTAAGGAAAAAGACTTGAAGGAGATTGAAGTGGGAGACAGTGTTGAAATCAAGGTTGATGGAGATGGGAACACATTATTTGATGGAGAAGTAGAGGAAATCGGCTTTGCCACCAATTCATTATTTTCTGTGCTGCCCCAGCAAAGCTCCAATGGCAGCTACACCAAAGTGGCCCAAAAGGTCGCAGTGAAAATTTCCCTGAAAAATGCTTCAGACAAAGTGCTGCCGGGGATGAATGCGGAAGTGAAAATTTCGCTCTAAAGAAGCGATTAAGGAAAAATGCGGGGAGGAAAGGCAATTGAAGATATACGTGGTTTACGATAGCGAAGGCATGCATACGGAAGCCCTGGCCAGGTCCATTGCTGAAGGCGCCCGGACGATAGAGGGAGCAGAGGTATTGATTGATCATGTCAGCCAGGCAGATGTGTATAAACTCCCGGAAATGGATGCCATCATATGGGGATGCCCGGGCCATTTTGGAACCATCAGCTCAGGCTTGAAGGCGTGGATTGATAAGCTGGGCTATTTATGGGCGGAAGGAAAGCTGGTCAATAAAATCGGCGCGGTTTTCTGTACAACGGCAACCACTCACGGTGGCCTCGAGGCAACGATGCTCAACCTGATTACGCCCATGCTCCATCAAGGGATGATTATTGCCGGACTGCCTGCCAATATTCCGGCAAATGCCTTATACGGCTCTTATTATGGTGTCGGCATCACCTGCCCGATTGATTCAGACGAGAAGATATCAAATGAAGGGCTGGAACTCGGGAGAGCCCTCGGTGAACGGGTTTCACTTCTGGCCAGACGGCTTGATGCCGGCAGAGACGGAGCTGGTCAGTAATGGCCGGCATCATATTTTGCCTTTTGGCTGCTTTAGTCGTGGCTGCCATCCTGATTGCTGCTAATCTAAACTCTACACGCAGACATGGGCAGCTGGAGGAGAAAAAGAGTGCCAGCCAGGCAGTGCTCCTGGCTCCCGAGGAACATCCTGCTGAACTCGTTCAGGATGCAGGGGAAGCAGCAGGCACACCAATAAAGCCTGCTGCGGAAGATGCAGAACGGATGGAAGACCATGCATACCGGCAGGCCCTGCAATCTTTTATGAAGGAAAAAGAGAAAAAGCATGATTCCTCTGACAGCAGGATGGATGACCAGGCATTCCGCGGTGCCTTAAAATCACTGAACCAGAAAAAAGAAAAGTAAAGTTCAACCCGCATCTGGCAAAGGATGCGGGTTTGCTGATTTTAGGGATTGCCGGCTGAAAGTTTTTATCTGCACATGAAATAAAGGCATTAAGGGGATTCTTTTTAATACCGAGCAATATATGTTGACTTTTTTTAAGCAGTGAATTAATCTAAGTAACGTTGTTTGAATTAAACCGATAAAAATACTAGGAGATTGATGCACACATGAAGAAGTACGCACTAATTTTACTCACATTTGCATTAGCGATTTCCCTTGCTGCATGCGGAAGCAGCGGCGATGGAGACAAAGATACAGCGAAAGACCAGAGCCTGTATGACCAGATCAAGGAAAAAGGCGAAATCACTATCGGGACTGAAGGAACCTATGCCCCCTTCACCTACCATGATAAAGAAGGAAGGCTGACCGGCTTTGACATTGAAATTGCAGAAGAAGTGTTCAAGCGCCTTGATATCAAGCCTGTGTTTGTTGAGACTAAATGGGACGGCATGATTGCCGGACTTGATGCAAAACGCTATGACCTGGTTGCGAATGAAGTAGCCGTCCGTGAAGACCGCCTTGAAAAATACGATATGTCAGATCCATATATCGTTTCTAAAGCGGTGCTGATCGTTCATGAAAATAATGATGAAATCAAGACGCTTGATGATTTGGACGGCAAAAAGGTCGGGCAGTCACTGGACTCAAACTACCGTAAAATTGCTGAAGAGCATGGGGCTACGAACACGGTGGTAGAAGGCTTCAATCAATCAATAGATCTGATAACATCAGGCAGGATCGATGCGACACTCAACGACAGCCTATCTTACCTTGACCTTAAGAAGCAGCGTCCTGAGCTTCCTGTTAAAACAGTTTTTGAAGAAGAGAATGCAACAAGTAATGCCTTCCTTTTCCGCAAAGGCAGCGATGAGCTTGTCGAGGCTGTGAACGGAGCTCTTGCAGAAATGAAGGAAGACGGAACATACCTGGAAATCTCAAAAAAATGGTTCAACACAGACGTATCGAAATAAAGGATCTGATATAGATGTTTGATGAACGCGCAGAACGAATTATAGGAATCCTCGCTGATTCCTTTTTTCCTATTCTAAAAGCCGGGATCTATTTTACAATCCCGCTCACACTGATTACATTTGCCCTCGGCTTGATTCTTGCGTTTTTTGTGGCCCTTGCCCGATTATCCAGCATCAAGCCGCTTGTCGCGCTGGCCAGGTTTTATGTTTGGATCTTCAGGGGAACCCCGCTGCTGGTCCAGATTTTCATCCTGTTTTTTGGACTTCCAAGCGTAGGCATCACACTGGATCCGTTCCCGGCCGCTGTGATTGCTTTTACCTTGAACAAGGGTGCATACAGCTCTGAAATCATCCGGGCGGCAATCCTTTCCATCCCCAAGGGGCAATGGGAAGCGGCTTCCTCTGTCGGGATGACCAGGAGCCAGGCCATGAGGCGCATCATCGTTCCCCAGGCAGTCAGAGTCTCACTCCCTCCGCTCGGGAATTCTTTTATCAGCCTGGTAAAAGATACTTCCCTGGCAGCGACCATCACGGTTACCGAGATGTTCCAAAAGGGGCAGCAGATTGCGGCAGCCACATATGAACCGCTGTGGCTGTACATCGAGGTTGCTTTTATTTATCTGATTTTCAGCACAGTCCTGTCTTATTTCCAGAACAAGCTTGAAGACCGTTTTGGAAGAAGCGTAGCAAAATAATGGAGGTGCCTGAATGATAAAAATTGAAAACCTGTATAAGAAATTCGGCGAACTGGAAGTGCTGAAAGGGATCGACCTGTCCATCCCGACCGGGAAAACGGCCGTTATCATCGGCCCTTCAGGATCCGGGAAGACAACACTTCTCAGATGCATGAATCTGCTCGAAACTCCTGATGCCGGTAAGATCGAGCTTGGAAACAAAACGCTCCAGTTCGGGGATTCTGCGAAAATTAAAACGGCGGAAATGGTAGCCTTCCGCAAGCAGACCGGCATGGTATTCCAGAATTATAATCTCTTCCCGCATTTGACCGCGGCTGAAAATGTAATGGAAGGCCAGATGGTCGTCTTGAAGCGCTCGAAAGAGGAAGCGCGGAAAAAAGCGCTGGGCCTCCTCGAAAAGGTGGGGCTCAAGGACCGTGCCGATAATTACCCCCACCAGCTGTCCGGCGGCCAGCAGCAGCGGGTCGGCATTGCCCGGGCAATGGCGATGGATCCGCAGGTGCTGCTCTTTGATGAACCGACATCAGCTCTTGACCCGGAACTGGTCGGGGAAGTGCTGAAGGTTATGAAGGATCTGGCCAAAGAAGACATCACAATGGTCATTGTTACGCATGAAATGAGCTTTGCCCGCGATGCGGCCGATGAAGTCATCTTTATGGACGGGGGCGTCGTTGTCGAGAGGGGAACACCAGAGGACGTATTTGAAAAATCACAAAACAAACGGACACAGCAGTTCCTGAACAAAGTGACTGCCCGATAAAGTAGAGGCCCTGCACAGATGCAGGGCCTTTGTTTATAGAGTTTTGCATCACATACAGCAGATATATCTTTTTACTATGAAAAATGGTAGATTTAAACTCAGAAAAGGAAGGGGGCAGGGGTTATCAGGAAAATAAAACAGATTTTATTCGTCACAGCCGGCTTTCTGGCTCTTGGCCTTGGCATCCTGGGCATCATCCTTCCCGTCGTTCCGACCACCCCGCTGCTTCTGCTGGCTTCATTCTGCTTTATGAAAGGATCCAAAAGGTTTGAAGTCTGGTTCAAGCAGACAGGGATCTACAAAAAGCACTTAGAAAGCTTTGTGAAAAATAAGTCGATGACACTGAAGCAAAAATTCACGATCCTGCTGTTTGCTGACGCCATGATCATCATTGCATTCTTCTTGACGGATCTCACAGCAGTCAGGATTATGCTAATAATCATTGTTCTGTATAAATACTATTATTTCTTCTATAAAATAAAAACCTTGCCGGATTAAGGCAAGGTTTTAGCATTTTATCCTGTTTCTCCTCAATAGGCTGACCGTCTTACCAAAGACCAGGCTTGACGACCATGAACCAGAGCATGGCGGATAGAAGGATGATGTAAATCCAGACAGTGCGGTTAAGCTGAGCCGCTGCTTTTTCCTTATCGGTCCCTTCTTCCCGGAATTTCCGCAGCTTCGGCGTGAAAGCGCGCGCCAGGAAAAAGAGAGAGAGAAACAGGATGATCAGGGTCATGACAACCCAGGAGGTGCCCCATGTCCAAGGTCCGGCTGCGATCAAAATCACGCCGGATCCTACAAGGACGTGACCGGAGTGCTTGGAGAGCCTGACAACGGACCGGAAAGTATCCATATAAGCTTCAAGCTCGGCACCGGCGGCAGTCTTCAGCTTCTTCACAATCGGGAAGAGGATGAAGAATGGCCCGATTGACATAATCGCACTAAGTACATGTATGTATATAACAGCCCGGTAGATTAAATCCATTGAGTCTTACGCTTCAGCCGGTTTGAATTCGTGGACCCATACCTTCATATGCGGAAGCCAAGGCATTCCTTTATGATACGAAAGGATTGTCTGCTTATAATCCTCGACAGAGCCGAAGCCTTCCTGGCCGGCATGTTCGTCGGTAAGCTCACCGAGAGTCTGGCTGTAAACGGAAGTCACGATGAATTCTTTATCCTTGAGCACCATGATTTCCCCGATATCAGCATACCTGCCATTCCTTCTCGTAGCTGTCTTTTCTCCTTTTAGTACCTTCTCGATATCCGCCGGTACCGTAACGAGTCTTTCAATGCTGCATGTTTTAGCTGGCAATCCACTATCTTGGTGTGTCATATGATTCCCCTTTCAGTTTTGTGCCCTTTAACTTTACCACATTTCATTCGGTGCGGTGAGGGCAATTCAGCTGTCAGAAGAAAAATACGGTCCCCGCATACAATACGGCAGTAATACCGGCGGCAATCAAAGCAGGCTTCAGCTTATAGCGGGCATATTCAATGACAGACAAATTCAGGATCCGGGCGATCGTATTCGTATCGTCGCTCAGCGGGGAGGCAAATGCACCAAAGGTCCCGCTGGCAAAGACAGCGCCGATGACGAGCGGAAGATAGATCCCTGAAGCAGCAGCCATTGAAATCCCGAGCGGCATCAGGATGCCCCAGGTGCCCCATGCCGACCCGATGAAATATGAGATGGCTGCTCCGAATAAAAAGAGCAGCGGCACAACGATGGATGGAGGAATCCAGCTCGAATATCGGGTGACAAACGCGGAAAAGCCCAGCGCCTCTGTTACGGACGACAGCCCCCAGACAACCGCGAGCAGGACGATGACTGACATAAGGTCATTCCCGCCGATCACGAAGCTGTTCAAAAGATCGGACGTCTTCGTCTTTTGGAACCGGAAAAACAAAAATGTAAATAAAACAGTAAATACAAGGGCAATCAGCATAGCATCCATCACATCCGCTTTAATGAAGGCAGCGGCAAAGCCCCCTGCCTTCTTATAGCCGTCCCACCATGTGAATATTAAAGTCAGAACAACAACAAGCGCAAGCGGTACCAACAGATTCCACGGCTTTTCCGGCAAGTCCCTCCCAACCGCCGGGTCGCAAGTATGCCAGTCATCTTCATCATCGCCGGATTTTCCGATTCTTTCAGGATTGCTGTCCTGCGTTGACTTTGAATGATGGAAGAAGCTCAAATAAATGCCGAGAAGAATCATCACAAATGAAAAGAAATTAAAAGGGATGCTCCTCAGGAACAGATCATAAGGATCGGCATTTATGTTCTCATTGCTGACAGCAATATCGACAATGGAGGTCATATAGCCGACAAAGGCTGTAGCGATCGGTATCAGGACAATGATGGGAGTTGCTGTGGTCTCGATAACAAAGCCAAGCTCCTGTGTCGACATTTTCACTTTTTTCAAAAGTGCCCGCATGATCGGCGCAATCGTGACGAACCGGAAGCTGGGGGCCGAAAAGGTCCCAACCGTGGAAAGGTAAGTGAGAAGGAGTGCCTGCCTTTTATTTTGGATCCTGACTGACGCCTCCTCAACAAACCCCCTGATGCCCCCGGAAATCTTGATCATGCCGACAAGGCCGGAAAAAGCATAAAGAAAAAGGATGATCTTAATATTATTTTCATCTATGAGCCCTTTAACGAGAAAACGGATGAGCGTCTCCAAGCCTCCTGCCAGTGTCGGCTGAAGAAGGAAGGATCCGGCGAGAAGGCCGGCAAAAAGGCCTGGAAGGACCTGTTTGGTTTTTATGGCAATTGGTATTGCAATCAGAAATGGAAGGATAGAAAACCAGTCAGTCTGCACAATCATTCACCCTGTCTTTTGTCATAGTGTTAGATTGCCGAGGTTGGGAAAAAATTATTCCGATTGTGGGCAAGGTTTCCTATATGAACTTCCATTGACATATAACCATAAGGTGTTATATTTTAAAAGTGTAACCAAAAGGTTGTATATTCGTCGGAAAAGGAGAATCATTATGGCAAAAGCAGATGATATCGTCAAGGTCATCACCATTGAAGCACCAATTGAGAAAGTATGGGCAAAGGTAGCCTCTTCAGAAGGAATCGCGGAATGGTTCATGCCGAATGATTTCAAGCCTGAACTGGGCTGTGAATTTCATCTTCAGTCACCTTTTGGGCCTTCTCCATGCAAGGTGACCGAGCTTGATCCGCCTTACAGGCTTTCTTTTCTCTGGGACAATGATGGATGGACTGTTTCGTTCCTGTTAAAAGAGAAGGACGGGAAAACAGAGTTCACTCTTATCCATGCCGGCTGGAAGGAAACCGGTGAAATCCTGCCAAAGGCCCGCGAGGCGAGCGGCGTTGTCAGGGAGCGCATGAGCGGCGGCTGGTCAGGCATTGTAGAAAAATTGAAGAAAGCTGTGGAGTGATAATGTCCGCCCCGGCACAAAAATACGATGTTTTCCAGGCTGTGGCCGATCCGACGCGCCGCGAAGTCTTAAGGCTGGTTGCAGAGAAGGAGCGTCCTGTATCAGAAATTGCCGGCCATTTTTCCATTAGCAGAACTGCAGTGGCCAAGCATCTCCATATCCTTTCAGAAGCGAAGCTGATCAAGGGGCGAAAGGCGGGGAGGGAGAAGCTTTACACCCTCCAGCCAGAATCCCTCGCTGAATTGAGGGAATGGCTCGCTTATTTCGACCGGTTCTGGGATAACCGGTTATCGGTGCTCAAGCATCTCATTGAAAATGATAAAAGCACTTATCTGGAGCACAATGAAAAGGAAGAATAGAATGAAATGAAGCAGGCCATTCAGACTGGCCTGTTTTTGAAATTTTCCCAACCTATTTTATGATGTGCTCACCCTCAAAATATAGTAAACTTGAATTTAGGCTATTTTTACTATAAGTGTTATCAAGAAGAGGAAGTTAGAGCAGATGAAAAATGCCAAGCTCAAAGCCATCATTGTAATATCAGCAGGATTGCTGCTATTGTTTACTATTTTCAACATGTATATATCTTATGTAAGCATAAAGGGCTCTACCGTAAGGTCCATCGCCAGCCAGACGCTTGAAACAGCCAAATCTATTGCAGATACCATGCCAGTCATCATTTATGAGGAGTTTCTGGAAAATCCGGAAAAAGGGCCGGAATATGAAGCTATCAAAAGGTATCTGGAGGATGTCAGGAAGAAGACAGGCTCGCTCCATGTGTATACCCTCCTCATTGATAATCCCGAGGTTTCGAGGGCAATGATAGCCGGGCTCCCGCCAGGTGCCGAAGAGTTTCCAATCGGCGGGATCTGCACTGTACCTGAGGAGCAGGTGAAGCTGGCCTATAATGGGAAGCCTTTTAGTACCGGCCTCATCCAGGATCCCGAATATGGAGAGTATTTGACTGCAGGCGCGCCAATCAAAAATTCGGAAGGTGCAACCATTGGTTTCCTGGCCATCGACATCAGCGCGGAAATGATCGGAAGCATCAGCAGCAAGGTGCTGAAAGGCAGTTTATCCAACCTGGTCTTCAACGGAGTCTTTGTACTTTTTCTCCTCGCAGCATTCATCTTTATCCAGCGCTGGTACCAGCGCGAGCTGAAAAATGAAGTCGGTGAGACGGAATATACGTACCAGGCAGAGTTTGATTCGCTTCTTTCCTCAGTCCGGTCATTGAGGCATGATTACTCAAACCATATCCAGGTGCTTCACGGCCTGCTGAAGATTGAGAGCTATGATCAGGCCCTTTCTTATCTGACGGCCCTATCCAAGGAAGTGCATTCCATTGAATCCATCAAGCTCGATACGGTCAACCCCGGGCTGGGGGTACTGCTTGAAACAAAAAGGCTGCTGGCGCAAAATTACGGCATCGAAGCCAGATTTTCCGTTTCTGAGGACTCTTTTAATCTTATTAAAACAACAGACCTGATTAAAATCCTCTCTAATTTGATAGATAATGCCATAGAGGCTTCCCTTGAGCTTCCTGAGGAAGAAAGGAAGCTGTCAGTATCCTGCACGGCAGGTGAAGGCCGCTATATGTTTACCGTGACAAACACAGGCCCCTGCATAAATTCATGGGATAAAGAAAAGATTTTCGAAAGCGGATTTTCAACGAAAAAACCGGAAAAAGGCAAAACAAGAGGCCAGGGGCTGTTCATTGTAAAACAGATCACCAGCCGCTATGGCGGCCAGGTTACCTTAGATTCACATCATTCGGTTACTTCTGCTAAAGTGGTCATTCCTGCAGCTGCTGGAAAGAGCCCGGCAAAATGAAAAAGGATAAAATCCCATGGGATTTTATCCTTTTTCTTATACAGAAAATCCACCCTCGAAAGGATGGACAGGAAAGGGAAAAGGGTTCTTATTTTTGCTTTCTCGGATATTGACTTGCCGCTTGGCGCTTCATTTGCTCTTCGCGTTCAGCATCTTTTTTGAACGCTTCCATTGCTTTGTAAAAAAGCAGGCTCATCTCTTCCGCCTCCCTGTGTAATGATTAGATATTCCACTCGTTCCCGGTGTGTTTTCCTGTAAACTTAAATCAGGGATTTTTTTGAAAAAAGATTGGACGCTGATCATTTTCCGCCTTACTATAAAAGCAAAGAAGCCTTGATGGGAGGAAAGTAATATGGCTGTACTGGAGAAGCTGACGTTTGTCTCAGGCTATGAAAAAAACCGAATATTGCGCAAGAGTTTTAATGAACTGGCGAAAGAGACTTTCGGCATCCAATTTGAGAACTGGTTTGACCTCAGATACTGGTCAGATAAATACATACCCTATTCTTTTGCTGACGGAGAAAAAGTGGTGGCCAATGCATCGGCAAATCTGATCGGGTTTTCAGGAGAAGGAAAGGATTGGAAGGCTGTCCAGGTGGGCACTGTCATGACGCATAAGGATTATCGCAATCTAGGGCTGGCAAGGCAGTTGATGGAACGCATCCTGGAAGACTATCAAGGAGCGGATTTCATTTACCTTTTTGCCAATTCAACTGTGCTCGATTTTTATCCGAAATTTGGGTTCAGTCCGGTAGAGGAAACGCAATATTTCATTAAAGCCAACGCCGACAGCAATCAAAGCGAGATCCGCAAATTGGATGGCAGAAATCCGGAGGATCTAAGCTTCATTTATGAGATGGCAGGCAGGAGAACCTTTCCAGGCGGGTTTGATGCAGTCAACACAAGAGAGCTGCTCATGTTTTACTGCCTGAATGTGTTCCATGATGACATCTACCACCTCCCGGAAGATCGGGCCATTGTACTCGCCAGGCAGGAAAAGGATGTCCTGCATGTGTATGATATCATTTCCTCTGAACCTGATTGGGATCCGGCCGGCCTTGCCGGAAGGCTCGCAGGAAAGGAGACAAACAGGGCAGCGCTTTATTTCACCCCTTCTCCAAAGACCGATGTGCTGGAAAAGGTGAAGTATCAAGACAGCCATGTTTTATTTGTAAAATATAATGGCGAACATAGCAGACTGCCGGCAGAGTTTAAGCATCCGCTGACAGTCCAGGCATGAAGAAGGCGTCTCCTTTTTTGGAGACGCCTTCTTCACTGGCTGCGGGGCAGAAACGCCCTCCTATTTCCCGACTTTAAAGCTATAGACCGCCATGTTGGTCCCGTTTTCGTCTTTGATCAGACCGCCCTGCAGCTTTTCGCCTTTTTCGCCGTAGGTTTCCTTGATATAGGATAAGCCGTTGCCATCAGTGGGGTCGAACATGATTTTGACTTGATAGGATTTCAGATCTTTGATTTCGGTCATCGGGTTGGAGATGACCAGGCGGAAGGATCCGTCAGGCAAGACATCGGCACGGTCATTGAAGCCTGTGATGATATAGCCTTCTGCACTGACGCCTCCTGTAACAGATGCTCCTTCCAGAATATTGCTTTTGCCATTAACGTAAATGAAATCTTCATCTTCGGTCACTTCAGTTTCCATCCGGATTTGAACAGCTCCGTAATCATCGGGCTTTGACCATTCCGGTTCTTCAATCATGACCGTGCTTTCCGGCTGGGACAGGTCAATTTCATTCACAGCGATAATCTGCTTCTGGTGTTCTCCGCCTTCCTCATCAAGCCTGACGAATGCCCCTTCGAGCTTGCTGCCATCCACGGAATAATGCTCATTCACCTCATCGCTGCTGGCAGAGGGCTTGAAAATGATTTTTGTATAAATCACCGGATATTTATAATCATCCGGGATGCTGTCTTCAAGTGTGAAGCTTCCATCCTCTTCGACAAGAGTGGTGCCGGCGCTTCCGATGATGGTGCCGTCTAGCGGATCGGTATAAAGGAAAAGCTTTGAACCGGGTAGAAGATTGGTGGTGCCTGTGACTGTGATGTTTTGATCTTTCCGGTGGATTTCGCCTTCAAGCTTCACATCATAATCGCCTGCATCCTCACGCGCTGTAAGCACCGTAGTTTCAACAGCCTCTTTATCACTGTCCTCATCCTCAGCAGAATCCTGATCTTCCTTTTGGGCTGCCTCATCCTGTACAGGCTCCTTTTTGCCTGCTTCCTCATCCTGACTGTTCCCGCAGGCAGCCAGCAGTACAACAAGAATGACTAGAATAAGAGAATTGATTTTCATAATATGTTCCTCCGATTATAAGATAACAATCCCTATTGTAAACGGGAGGAAGGAGCTGCTGAAAATAATAATATCTAAATATTGGAAAAATAAATCAATCTTCCTATTATGAGGTGTGAATTTTATTACTAAAGTCATATAAAATACTCGCTTGTTGAGGCGAGTAGTGTAGAGATAGGTTATTCAGGCATCCTATGGATTCAAATCGACGAGTCATGCATAGATAAGCTCTATTCGGTACATGACTAGGCTGGAAGAGGTGGGGTCGTGCATAGAATGGCTCTTATTCGATACATGACTGGGCTGGAAGAGGTGGGGTCGTGCATAGAATGTCTCTTAATCGGTACATGACTGGGCTGGAAGAGGGCGGGGCGTGTATAGAATAGCTCTCATTCGATACATGAGTTGGCTGAAAAGGACGATTCATGCATAGAATAATTCCTATTCGGCACATGACTTGGCCTCACCGTGACGACTCATGCATAGAATGTCTGCTTTTTAAATATAAGGACCGGTTTCAAGCCGGCCTGTTACGCATTAAATTGCACTTATCAATATACAGGGCCTGTCTAAAATAAGACAGGCCCGATTATCTTACCCAAAACTCATATCACTCGTTTTCCAATTCTTTATACAAACTTTTCAGCTCTGCCTCGATTGCCTGGATTTGTTTTTCGAGCGGAGACAGGTTTCCGTCGACAGATTCCATTTTCTCCAGATCGTTTTGGAGCCGTACGTAATCAAGCTTAAGATCTTGTATCTTGTATTCTATTTCAGCTTTTTTCATCCTGATCCCTCATTTCTTCCATCTACTCTGAAATATAACGTTTACAGAAGGGATGGGCAACTGATATGCGTTTATGTATTTAAGCATAGATAGCGCTGTTTAAGCGTACCGCCAAATCTTTTCATATCTAATTGCAAAGCAAGCCATAGGCGCCTGCCTTCAAAGGAGGACACCTATGGCTTTTTATAGAGAGGCTTCTGTCAGCGCACTGGCTTCTTGTTCGGTCAATAGGATAAAAATGGTTTCTTTCCTGTTCATCGCCTCAAAAGTAAAATCGATTTCCAGCAGCAGGTAAAATTGCCGGTTGATCCTTACAACACAATGCTCCCCGATTGACGCAATGTTCATGATTTCACATCCTTTACGGATACATATAATGCGCTTTGGGGGAGAAAGGTGTGGACAAAGCAGAAAAAGGGGCAATGCCACCTTTAATGCTTACTGTCCAGGATGAAGGACATTGCACGCGCTCAGATTGTTGCCGTCCGGGTCTTTGAAGCCAAACCCGCCCATCCCGTTTTCAGGATGTACATTAAGCGGACCCACTTCTACCTTTTTTTCCTGGAGCCAATCTCTGAACTCTTTAAGAGATTCTGTATAAAAATCAACAACGGTGTGGTCGACCCCTGTATATGTATTATGGAAAGACAGATTTCCTTCACTGCCAGTCTCTACAAGAAAGATGGTCGGCACCCCTTTGGCTTCAAATGTCAGCATGGCAGCTTTTTCCCCATGAAAGTGAACCGAGACACCGAATATTTCTCTGTAGAACGCTATGGACCTTTCAAGATCTGAGACAGGTATTTCAATCGTGGCAATATGAGATACAAATTTTTGCATGGTTATCCTCCTTAAAAAATGGTCTGTATAATAATTTGCCATTGGATATGCCATTTCCTTCCTGCAGAAGAAAGTTTGACAGCCCAGAAGGTTTATATTATGATAAAGGCAACAGTTAAATAGTCTCCTAAAGGGGAGTAGCTTTTACAGCAAAGTCGTCATTTCGGAGTTTTCTCCCGGCTTTGTTGGCAACCATGACGTTGTTAGCAAGACCTTTACCTGATTCGGGTAAAGGTCTTTATTTGTTTATTGAGCCTTTGCCGGATGTGGCAAAGGCTTTTTTTCTGTTAAAAATTTTAAAAGGGGTGTCAGGCATGAAAAAGAAGAAGTTCCAGTTTGAAGAATTGATCAGGAAGAACAAGGAAGAGCTTCTGAAGGACAAGAGAGAGATTGAAAAAATTGAAAAGCGGCTGGATGAGAGGTATGCAAAATCGCAATAAGGAGTGTGAAGCAGCATGAAATTTTTCCGGAGAATCAAGTTTTTGTTTAAATTTTGGAAGGTCATACCCTTTCTGAAAGATTTCTTTTTATCGAAGGAGGTTGAGGCCCACAAGAAGGCGCTCGGCATCCTGCTCGTTTTGACGTATGCCTTTTTCCCATTCGATCTTATCCCCGATTATCTAGCCATCCTTGGAATCGTCGATGATTTGGCAGTGGCTGGATTTGTTGTAGAGCGGATGATCAAGATGGCGCCGGATTCACTGAAATTAAAGCATGGAATAGAAAAATAATCAGATTAATAGGAGGTTCAAAAAATGGATTTTGCATTATTAATGGAATATGGCTGGGTGCTGCTGCTCCTGGTAGCCATCGAAGGGCTCTTAGCCGCTGACAATGCGCTCGTACTGGCCATCATGGTCAAGCATCTGCCTGAAGAGGAGCGGAAAAAGGCATTATTCTACGGTCTGGCAGGAGCTTTTGTCTTCAGGTTCGGCTCATTATTCGTCATCTCATTCCTGGTCGACGTTTGGCAGGTCCAAGCGATTGGTGCGCTTTACCTGTTATTCATCTGTATCAACCATATTGTCCGTAAGCTTGCCGCCAGAAAATTCGGAGCGAAGGAGGAGGAAGAGGGAGAAGAAAAGAAGAAATCAGGCTTTTGGGTAACTGTTCTTAAGGTAGAGCTGGCTGATATCGCCTTTGCTGTTGATTCAATCCTTGCTGCTGTTGCCTTGGCGATCGCGCTCCCGGATTCAGGGCTTCCGAATATCGGTGGACTTGACGGAGGAAAATTCCTTGTCATCTTTGCCGGAGGTTTCATCGGTCTGATTATCATGCGCTTCGCAGCCAATCTGTTTGTCGGGCTGCTGCATTCAAGGCCTGGCCTCGAAGTTGCCGCATTCCTGATTGTCGGCTGGGTAGGCGTTAAGCTGTCTGTGTACACACTCTCACATCCGGCGCTTGGGGTACTGGCAGAAGGATTTGCCAAATCTTCTGAATGGAAAATCACGTTCTATATCGTGCTTATTTTAATTGCAGTTGGCGGCTGGTTCTTTTCGAAGCCGAAGGAAGAGGCTGTATCTGAAGGATAATTGGAGTTTGCTATGAGCCCTGGTTCCAGGGGCTGGAGGTTAGACCGCTATTTCTGGTGAAAAGGGAAATAGCGGTTCCAGCATGAGGAGGTAGAACCGCTATTTATATGAAAATCGAAAATAGTGGTTCCAGCATGAGGAGGTAGAACCGCTATTTCTATGAAAAGCGAGAATAGCGGTTCCAGCATGAGGAGGTAGAACCGCTATTTCTATGAAAAGCGAGTATAATAGTTCCAGCATGAGGAGGTAGACCGCTATTTATATGAAAATCGAAAATAGTGGTTCCAGCATGAGGAGGTAGAACCACTATTTCTATGAAAAACAAAAATAGTGGTCCCAGCGAGAGAAGGTAGAACCACTATTTCTGTTAAAACGGAAAATAGTGGTTCCAGCGAGAGAAGGTAGAACCACTATTTCTGCGAACACGGAAAATAGTGGTCCCAGCGAGAGAAGGTAGAACTACTATTTCTGTTAAAGCGGAAAATAGTGGTTCCAGCGAGAGAAGGTAGAACCACTATTTCTGAGAAAACGGAAAGTAGCGGTTCCAGCGAGAGAAGGTAGAACTACTATTTCTGTGAAAACTGGGAATAGTGGTGCTAGCAGCTAGAACCGCTATTTCAACGAAAACCAAAAATAGTGGTTCCAGCAAAAGAGGAGGGCGCTGCCTTCCTCTTTTTATACGAGTTTGGCAGTTTGTAACATTTCCCCAAGAGGATAAGGGAATCGCATGCTATAATGAATTGATTGACTATTCCCACAACAAGGGTGAATTTATGAACCAATTCAATTGGAAGCTTGCTTCACTTCTCCTGACTGGCATCGGCATTTCCAGGCTGGGGGATTTTATTTATCTGATTGCTATCAATCTGCTTGTTTTCGAAATGACCGGATCGGCTGCAGCGGTCGCTGGCTTGTGGATCATCGGGCCGGTTACAGCTGTGCTGATGAATTCCTGGAGCGGGGGAGTTGTTGACCGGAGCAATAAAAAGAAACTGATGATCGTTACGGATATCATCCGGGCTGCCGGAGTCGCGGTTATCCCGCTGCTCGGCAGTGTGGAACTGATTTATATATGCTTGTTTGTCATCAGTCTTGCAAAGGCATTTTTTGCTCCGGCATCCACTACATATATAGCCATGCTGGTACCAGCAGCTAGCCGGAAGCGGTTCAACGGGATCAGCAGCCTTGTCTCATCCGGGGCCTTCATTGTCGGCCCTTCCATTGCCGGTGCGCTGTTTTTGATCGGAACCATTGACACGGCCATCTACTTGAACAGCCTCTCATTTCTTGTTTCGGCCCTCATCATCATGTTTCTTCCTGATGCAGATAAGGATGCACCTTTGCCTGAAAAGAGGAACGTGTTTGAGCACCTAAAGGAAGACTGGCGTGAAGTGATCAACTTCAGCAAGAAAGAATCCTTTGTTTTCGCTGTCTACGCCAGCTTTCTTGCGTTCGGCCTGTTTTCCCTTGCCTTGGATTCACAGGAGGTTGTGTTCATCCAGGATACAGTCGGGCTGTCCGAGGCTGACTACAGCTTCCTGGTCAGCATCACAGGTATCGGCTTTGCGCTTGGAGCCCTGTTGATCACCGTTATTTCCAGGCTGCTGAGCATCAAGCAGCTCATGGCCATCGGGATGCTCATGGTCTCAGCAGGATATATGATCTATGCTTTATCCTATTCATTCGCGATGGTCACTGCAGGATTTTTGCTCCTTGGCTTTTTTAATGCCTTTATGAGCGCGGGCTTTCAGACGTTTTACCAGAATAATATCCCCATCTCCATCATGGGGAGGATGACGAGTGTATTGACCGTCTTCCAAAGCATTGCCCAAATCATTTTCCTGCTCGGCATCGGGATCATCGGTGATATCATCCCTCTGCGCTATTCAACGATCGTCCTTGCCGGAGCAAACCTGCTGCTTTCTTTTTATGTCATCTGGCTGGCTTTGAAGCCTGGGATGAACCAGTATTTTTCGGAGGAAGAGAGGGCAGAGGCTATGTAAAAACAGACAGGGGGATTATCCTGTCTGTTTTTTCACTAAAACGAGTAAGATTCACCGTCATCAGGCACCAGCACATTAGAAGAGATTCCCTTGTCCTTAATAAACTTCTTGAGTTCGTCCCTGGATAATGTCCAATGATTGACTGCTTCCATGTGGCTTGCAATGATTTTAGCCTTAGGAGCAGCCTTGCACACTTCATATACATCATCCTTGCCCATCACAAGAGAGCCGCCCTCAAGGAACTGATTATCTCCCGCATTTACTACAATGACTTCTGGAAGATGTGCATCAATTTCCTCCTGAACATCTGCATTCCAGACAGTATCTCCGGCTATATAGAGTGTTCTTTCGGAAGGATGTTTAAAGACTGCACCGCACACCAGACCAGCAAGCTTCAGAATTTCTCCCCTGCCATGCTCGCCTTTCGTTTTTATCAGATGGATGTCTTCGAATACTGTATCCTCTTTAAGGACTTCTACATTTCGAAAACCGTCACTTCTGACTGAACTGGCATCTTCCTCATTTTGCACGAACATTTTAATATCCTTTGGAAGTGCGTTTTTGGCTGCATCATCATAATGATCCAGGTGAAGATGGGTTAGAATGACTGCATCTGCCTGATCAACTATTTCATCAATAGAAAATGGCAGTTTGGTTAAAGGGTTTTGCTGTTCCTGCCTGATAGAATTAGGGAAGGGGGAATAAGTACCTTTCTCTGCTAAAAATGGGTCGATTAAAAACTTTTTCCCAGCGTAATGGACAACCAAAGTTGCATTTCGGATTTGTTGTATAATCATATTGCACAGCTCCTTTTCCATAATGTAAGTATAGTTTATAATAAGACCCTTTTGGCTTTACATAGATTAAATCAAGTCTTTAAGCACTTTCACTTGATTAATGAAAGGATTTGTTGGGATGTTAGATGGTACGGATAAACATATTATAGAAGAGCTTTCAAAAAACAGCCGCATAAAGATGAAAGAGCTCGGTGAAAAAGTCCACCTGACCGGACAGGCGGCCTCAGCCAGAGTTGCAAAACTGGAGGATTCAGGGGTTATTGAAGGATATACCATTAAAGTAAATAAGGAAAAGATGGGTTACCCAGTTCATGCCATCCTTCATATTTATACGAAAACCGCCAATCATCAGCCGTATTTATCTTTCGTTAAGAAACAAGAACAGTACATCATCCATAACTATAAAGTGAGTGGGGAAAGCTGCTATCTGCTTGAATGCAGATTCCCATCCAATGAAAGATTGGATGAATTTTTGACGGGACTCAGCAATGCAGTGAGCTACAAATTATCTATCGTTATCAGCAAATAGAAGAACAAAAAGAGAAAAGCCCCGCCAAAAGCGGGGCCTCTCTCATCAGCTTGCATTCTCCATCACAGGCTCCGGCTGCTCCTTCGTCTTCTTGGGAGAGCGGCTGAATAAGCGGTACACAGCCGGAATCAGCAGAAGTGTTATAAAGGTAGCGAACATCAGCCCGGAGATGAGGACTGTTGCCATTGGCGCCTGATAGTTTCCGGATGTGCCGGAAGCAAGGGCCAGCGGCAGCATTCCGCCAGCTGTTGTAAGGGTCGTCATAAAGATCGGGCGGATCCGGTCCTTTCCGGCCTGAATGAGTGCATCAGTGATTGCAGCTCCTTCTTTGCGCAGCTGGTTGGTCCGGTCCAGCAGCAGGATGGCATTGTTCAGCACAATGCCGATCAGCATGACGATTCCCATTGCCGACATGACGCTCAGCTCTCGCTGGGTCAGGAAGAGCCCGAGGATGACGCCGACGATTGTCATCGGGATGACTGACATGACGATGATCGGCTGAACCAGATGATTGAATTGAACCGCCATGACAAGGTATACAAGGAATATGCTGATGGAAAGGATGAAGACCATATCCTTGATCAGTTCCTGCTGCTGCTCCAAATCTCCGGCTGCAGATAAAGTGTAGCCTGCCGGTGCATCAAATTTCTCGATCAGTTTCTGTACATCACGGTTGATGCTGCCAAGATCCCTGTCCTCAATATCAGCCGAAATAGATATGAATCTTTCACCATCTTTATGGGAGATTTCATTCGGCGCATCAATCTTCCTCAGGCTAATCAGCTCTGACAGCTTCTTTTCTCCCCCGGCAGCAGGGATGGAGAGCTTCATGAGTGCCTCTTTAGTTGCCGTCTTTTCGCTCCATCCTAAAATGAGGGGAACAGATTCTTCATGGAGTGAAACCTCGCCAAGCGGCATTTCCATAAAGGACTGTTCAATGAATTGCTTGACCTGCAGTCCGGACAGTCCGGCTTTTTGAATTTCGTCTTCCTTTAATTCTACGATCTCTTCAGGTGATGTGCGTTTCATGGAAGAAGTAATAGCGACGATTCCATCTATTTTCCCAAGTTCCTTTATAAAAGAATCGGAAACAGTCTCCAGTTCTTCAAAGCTTTCGCCCTTCAAATTAACTTGCACAGGATAGCCGCCGCCGCCTGACATCGCACTCTGGACGCTTTCAATTGGCTGGGTATCCTCAAGCTCGCGCAGCGCCTTCATGATTTCCTCGTTGACCTCTTTCTGGGATTTTGTAATATCATCCCCTTTGGTCATATTGATGATGGTGTACATCATACCGCCGCTGTCCATGACATAATTGGATTCTACATCCTTGATTTTGCTCAAGCTTTCATTCATTTCTGCGGCAACCGCTTCTTTTTCCTTGATGGATACTCCGGTCTCCAAATCAACCATCAGCTCGGAATAGCGGTTGAACACATCGGGCATGATTGTCATCGGTATTTTTGGAATAAGCAGCAGCGAGCCTGCAAACATGAGGAAAAAGGCTGCAATCACTGCAAAACTGTGGCGCTTTTTCTTTACAGTCCAGTTAATCACCCTGCTGTAAAAACGAAGCAGCGGTCCTTCCCTGCGGGCTTTCTTTTTGCTGGAAATTTTTAAGAACTTCTCTGACAGGGAAGGGATGACTGTGAATGAAACCAGTACTGAACTGATCAGTGTGATTGCAACAACTGCCGACAGTATGATCATGAATTGGCCCATTTCTCCGCCCAGCAGCCCGATCGGCAAAAATACGACGATGGTAGTGAGCATACTTGCGATTACGGCTGCCGATACTTCTTTCGTTCCTTCCAATACGGCCTCAAGACGGGCTAGCCCCTGCTCTTTTTTGCGGTAGATGGATTCCAGAATGACGATGGAAGAGTCAACCATCATGCCGATTCCCAATCCCAGGCCGATAAGTGTCAGCATATTGAGGCTGTATCCGAACATCCACATCGAGGCGAAAGTCAGGAGTACGGATGTCGGAATTGAGATTCCGACAATGAGAGTGGCCCTTAAGTTCCTCAGGAATAACAGGAGAATCACTACAGCAATGATGCCCCCAATGAGGATGTTGGACGCGACGCCGTCAATGGATTCCTGTACATAGTCAGCCTGCGCAACCATCTCATTCAGCTCAAACCCTTTGATCAGCCCTTCTTCACGGATTTTTTCGATTTCCCCGCGGACAGCATCAGCCATTTCGATCTGGGTTGCATCCGAAACTCTCCCGACCTGGACAAACACAAGATCCTTGGTGCCATTTTTCCAGACAAAAGAGGAGCTTTCCTGCGGCGCTACTGTAATATCAGCAATGTCACCAAGCTTGATGAAGCCTGAAGGAGAAGCAATTTCAATATTCCTTATGTCATTTTCTGAACCCGGCTTTGTATTCCAGCGGACAGAAGGGGATTCCTTTTCCAGCTTGAGCTGACCGAGCGTCGCTTCGCTGTTCACCTGCTGGATGGCAGCCATCACCCCGGCAGCATCCAGTCCTTTTTTCAGCATGTCTTCCCGGTTTAAGAGAATGTTTACTTCATCCTCCTCCATGCCGGAAAGCGATACATCCCTTACTTCAGGCAGAGCTTCAAGCCGCGGCTCCAATGTTTCCTTTGCAAATCTGGTTATGTCCTCAAGATTGCCGTTCGACAGATCCAGGAAAAATTCATAGCTTTGGCTAGCGCCGTATTGCCCCATTTCTACTTCCTTTACAGCAGATATCCCGGCAGTGGAAGAATTGATGACAGATTCCACTTCTTTGAAAACCTCGTCACCCCGGCCCTGCTCAAAGGCCATTTGGATGGAGCTTCTTCCGGCAATTGTAGTGGACGTTACATCTTCAACCCCGTCGAGCCCTTTTAATTGCTGCTCAAGCGGAGTGGTAATCGATCGCTCAATTTCTATCGCAGGCATTTCTCCCGCATTGATCTCTGCATAGCCGCCATCCATCTTCATGGCAGGCATGAGCTCCTTATCAAGCTCAAGAACTGCATAGCTCCCGGTCAGCAGGACCAGGACTGCCACAAGTCCAACCAGAATCTTTCTTTCAACGATAAATTTGATCAGTTTCATAAGTACTCTCCTTTTAGTGAGATGAAAATATGGATCTTTGCTCCCAAGGAATAATCATACAGAGCAGTTGTAGAAAATAATACATTAATTAGTAAAATTTTCTTGTTGAAGGGGTAAATCCCATATCCTTCTGTTTTCCATCATAAACTCAATCAGTCTAAAGCGGATTGAGCCTCAGACATATTTTGACTAAGACTTGGGACCTAGAAAAGAGCAGGGCGTTTGCAGGCTCGAGGGGCTGGCGTTCAGCAGGGTGTGAAGGCTAAGGCTTTATTTGCGGCTTTGAAGATATATTTGCGACTTTTGGGATATATTTGCGAGTTCTATATATTTGCGACCTTCCTGAATGCTGGCCAAAAACTCGGCAACATCTGCATAACCAGTATTCCGCCGGCAAAAACCGCCTCCTCGCCGGCAAAAAGAAATAGACACAGCTCACAGCCATGTCTATTTCTCAGTGTTCCTACAGCTGATAGGCAGCTGCATTGAGGGGAATGCGGCACTCACGCTGTTCCTGTGTGCCTCTTGCTGCAGGGGTTGGCCCGAAGTGGGGGATGTTTCCGGCGATGAATCCTGCTTTTTCGACCAGGAAATCATCATCCAGATCAATGGCGGAAACGGAGATCTCTTCTTGGCCGATTTCAATGACACGGACTGCCTGCTGGTCAAGGCATGCGGATTTTTGTACAAAGGTCCAGTTGTTTTGCTGCACGATGGAGTCTACATGGGTGTGGCCGTTGAAATAAACGCCAAGCCCTTTCTTTTGGCTCAGCACTTTCCACATGTCGATATCCCGGTGGATGGAGCCTTTTTCGCCATCTGAGCGGGTTGTTGTGTTATAGACAGGATGGTGGGCAAACACAAGAAGCGGCTTGGAGCCGGAAGCTGCAACAACAGTCTCGAACCAGTTCAGCTGTTCTTCATCCATCCAGCCGCCCCAGTCTTCATAGTTCATTTCCCTCGCCGTATCAAGGAAGGCGAAAACTGCTTTTTCATTTTCGAAAGAGTGATATTGTTTCTGGCCGGTGATGGCGAGCACTTCTTTCTTTGTCATCGCATATACATCGTGATTGCCAAGCGCATGGTAGAAGGTGCGGTCTTTTTGCCTGATGATGCTGTAGATTTCCTCAAGCTCGTTTGGAAGGCCGAAATTAGTGAGGTCACCGATCGAAACATGAAAATCAGCCTCGATATCCAGGAAGTAGTTCATGAATGTTTCATAGAAAGCTGTACGCGCTTCTTTGAGTCCCAAAACCTCTTCGTTGATTGCCGGGTAATGCAGATCTCCAATCATTGCAATTTTCATCTTTTATTCTCCCTTCGTATGTACTGCCTTTCACTTAGAACAGTAATGGCCGAATATTAAGAAAAATGACGAGGAATGTAAAAATCAGGTTAAAGAGCCTCCCGGTTACTTTTTATCATAGAGGATTATGATACTGTAATAGGGGAAAGGACAGGATCACGGACAGCAAATCTATTTTCAGAATAGGAGTGTTATGGTGGCAGCATTGGCAGAGAAAGCGGAATTTCTGGAACGGCTGGAAGCATGCAGGAAGATTGCGGCAGTCAAAGAGCCCTGCGGAATTGAAAAAGCAATCAAGTATAAAGATAGAATCAGCGCTGTCTTCCTGATGACCGGCAATATTATGTCTGTAAAGAATTATGCAGATCTGTTCAGGAAGGAGGGGCTTCCTGTTTTTATCCATATAGAAAAGATCGGGGGATTAAGCCTTAACAGTGAAGGGCTGGATTTCATCGCCAATTATGTCAAGCCGCTCGGCATTGTGACCACAAAGCCGGGACTTGCGGCAAAAGCTAAGAAGCGGCGCCTGATGGTCATCCAGCGTGTATTCATGATAGATTCGGAAGTATATGATCATGTGCTGGAGCTGAGCGGACCTGATGGCCCTGATATGATTGAAATCATGCCTTCAAGGCTTCCTCATATCATTCAATCACTCTCGGAAAAGCTGCCGGTGCCGGTGATCACGGGAGGGCTGCTGACGGAAAGGGAGCATGCAGAAGAATCGCTCTCATGCGGGGCTGCGGCGGTCACGACCTCCAATACGGGAATCTGGAAGGAAGATTTGAGCAAAACCGGGCACAAAAATGCGAGAATGCCTGTTTAATAAAGATTTACAATTCCATAATACTATCTTAGCAAAAGGGATGTAACATCATAATCGACAAGTACATAGAAAACAGGTTCAATGCAGAGAGACCTCAAACACGGAGAGTAGGGATTCCGTTTGTTTGAGGTCTCTTTAGTTTTTTGGGAGGTGAGGAGGCAGGCCAGTACCTTTGCCATTTTCTTGAAAGCTTTACAGCTCCAATCTTGCTTAAGCTGAACTACCTGATGCAAAGTGCTAGATCACAATCCATTGAAAACGGGGGAATATGAAGTGAAGAAAATATCCGGTCTTATCGTAATGATTTTTATGCTGCTGGTGGCAACCGCATGCTCAGGCACTAATTCTGCCGGTACAGAAACGAAATCTTCGGGGGACAATACCGCATCTGCCAGTGATGACAGAATCCATATCAAATACTGGTATGCGTGGGGAGATAAAATTGGCGAGAATAATGAAAATCTCGTCAAGATGTTCAATGAATCCCAGGACAAGATTTATGTAGAAGCAGAATACCAGGGGACTTATGATGAGCTTCACTCCAAGACACAGGCTGCTTTTGCCGCCAAGAATGCTCCTGAAGTCACTCAGAATGAGATTGCTTCCATTGGCGTTTTTGCTAAATCCGGCATGACACAGGACCTCACGCCATTCGTTGAAAAAGATGATATCAATATGGATGACTTTAACCCGGGGCTGATGGGGAATTCCTATGTGGATGACAAGCTTTACGGCCTTCCATATCTGCGAAGCACACCGATTCTGTATATGAATACGACCATGCTGAAGGAAGCTGGGCTTGATCCGGCAGGGCCTAAGGATTGGAAGGAATTCGAAGAATATCTGACTGCCCTCACAAAAGAAGGGAAAACGGTCGGGATGACCATGCCGGTCAATATCTGGATGTATGAAGCATTTGTCGCACAAGGTGAAGGGCAAATGATCTCTGATGATGAGAAGAGTGCTGAATTCAATGGAGAAGCAGGTGTTGAAGCGCTTGAATTCTGGAAAAAGATGGCCGACAAAGGCGTCATCAAGGTTCCTGGCGGCGAAGCAGCTGCAGAAGTAGCCAAGCAGGATTTTGCCAACAGCCGTTCTGCCATGGCTTTCTCTTCTACAGCCGATCTTTCTTATAATTTGAGCGTGGCCGAAGAACAGGGCTTTGAGCTGAACACTGCTTTCATGCCTGCCAATAAGGTGAATGGAGTGCCGACAGGCGGTGCCAACCTGGTCATGACAGCCGGTCTTGATGAGGAAAGGCAAAATGCCGCATGGGAATTCATCAAATGGATGACGGCAAAAGAACAAACCATTTATGCCAGCGAATATACTGGCTATCTGCCAAGCCGCCTTTCAGCTGTAGATTCTGAAGAAATGAAGTCACTATATGAGAAAATGCCCCAATTCAAAGTGGCTGTCGACCAATTGCAGTATGGTCATGCCCGTCCGATGGCAGAAGCCTATCCTGAAGTGGCTAAAATCCTGACAGACCAAATCTCCAGGGTCATGCTTGAAGATGGCCTTGCTCCAAAAGACGCCCTTGATGAGGCAGCAGAAAAAGCCAATCAATTGCTTAAGTAATCATTAATTGCATCAGGCTGCCGGGGGAGGGATTCAGTCCTTTTCCCCGGCATTCATAAAGAAAGGGGAATGCAGAATGACTTGGCACAAAGACATTAAAGTGGCCATTTTCGACTTGGACGGCACATTATATCAGGATTATGCTTTTTTAGGGAGATATATCAGCCACATGCTTGGCAGCCGCTTGCAGGGACAGGAACTTCAGGCGGCCATCGATGAAGCTTATATGATTCTGGAGGGAAAGCACCCGGTGAAGTTCGGCTATTTGTTCTGTCATGATGGAAACAGGGCATACAGCCATGATGGGCTTGTCCCGACAGGCTGCTTCGGATGGGATGGAAAGGAAGGGGTACTGAACCAAGAAGAGATGGACGGACTTTTCTACATAGGCGATCCATGGGGGATTGCAGCCATTCTTGCAAAAAGGCATGGCGTCCATGCAGAAGAACAGCTGAATGCGTTCGAAACAGTCAGGAAGGAAATGCTTGCCGGACCCCATCAGATCGAGGTGTTCCCCGGCTTGATTGAAGCGGTAGGCAAAATGGGTGCTGATCGCAAGATTTTTATGACCAACACCCCATCTCCTTCTGCTGAAGAATTTGTCAGCTTTCTTGGGCTGGAAAATCTGTTTGATACATACATAGTGGATGCACAGAAGCCTGAGGGCATCAGGGGCGTCATGAAAAGGCTGGGGGAAGAAGGCTATCAGCCCCATGAAATCTTATCCGTCGGGGACAATCCCTTCAATGACCTTTACCCGGTGAAACAGCTTGGGGGCAGGACCTGCCTGATTTCCGGGTATGAGCATGCCGGCTCAGAGGAGTGGGACCATTCAGTAAAAACAATCGAAGAGCTGGCCGGATTCTTGAGGCTTTTGGAGGCCGTTCCTTCAGGGACTCTCTAGGATCCTTGTCTGGAGAAAATCCAATACTCGAAAACAGGAGATGAAAAGGCATGGCTGAAATCAGATTGGTGAACATATCAAAAACCTATAAAGATGAAGAAATCATCAATGATTTGAATCTGACCATCCGTGATGGATCCTTCACAGTACTGGTTGGCCCATCCGGCTGCGGTAAATCAACGACATTGCGGATGATTGCAGGACTGGAAAAGGAATCAGGAGGAGAGATTTGGATCGACGACCAGAAAGTGAATGATCTTGCCCCCGGAAAGCGCGGCATTGCCATGGTATTTCAAAACTATGCTCTGTATCCGACCATGACGGTCAGGGGAAATATTGAATTCGGGCTTGTGAATAAAAAGGTTCCTAAGCAGGAACGGGAACAGCTTATTGCTGAAATATCAAGGATTGTCGGCCTGGAGGAATATCTTGATAAAAAGCCGCAGAACCTTTCAGGCGGACAAAGGCAGAGGGTAGCGCTCGCCAGGGCCATGGTAAAGAAGCCGAAGGTATTCATTCTGGATGAGCCCCTCTCCAACCTGGATGCGAAGCTGAGAGTCCAGATGAGGACAGAGCTGATCCAGCTTCACAAGCAGCTCGGCACCACCTTTATATATGTGACGCATGATCAGGTGGAGGCCATGTCGATGGGGGATGAAATCGTCATTTTGGATAAAGGCAAAATCAAGCAGGCTGACAGCCCGATGGCTATCTATCATGATCCAGAGAATATCTTTGCCGCGAGCTTTATCGGAACGCCTCCCATGAACATAGTGGAAAAAGCCCTGCTTTCTGATTATATGCCGGCTGTAGACGGTGACGCAGCCTATATTGGATGCAGGCCTGAGCATATGGAAATCGTTACGGCGGATACCTTTGATGCGCACAGCATCATCCTCCCTTCCAGGGTGGCCGCGATGGAAACACTTGGATCTGAGACCATTTATACCGTTCAAAATACGGCTGGCGTTATGCATGTGAAGAGCTTTCTCGATCCGATGCCCCATCTGCAGGATGTGCATGTAAGGCTTCCATATGAAAAGCTTTACTTTTTCACGAATGATGGAATAAGGAACAGGTCAGCAAGCATGAGCATGCAGGAGCCTGTACTGGTAAAAGGGGGCCGCTGATATCATGATGAATAAGCTGAGGCCGTATGGCATGATTGCGCCATCGATTGCCATCTTCGGATTATTTTTCATTTATCCTATCTTATACATGATTTATTTAAGCTTCCATGACTGGAACTTTGTCAGTCCTGTTAAGGATTTTGTGGGTATCGGCAATTTCAAAGCGCTTTTCGCAGAGCGTGAGTTCATTGAAGTGATGCAGAATACCTTTACCTACACAGCCTTGACAGTATCCCTGACAGTGGCGGTTTCTCTGCTGCTTGCCCTGTGGCTGAACAGGCAGGGAGCTCTGTACGGATTTGTGCAGGGTGCGATCTTCAGCCCGCATATTATCTCGCTTGTTTCAGTGTCGATGCTTTGGATGTGGCTCATGGATACTGACTATGGACTGCTGAACTGGTTTCTCAATTTGTTCGGCATCGCAAATGTCCCATGGCTGACAGATCCGGGAACCTCGCTGTTTTCTCTCGTCATTGTGGCGGTCTGGAAAGGGATCGGCTTCAATACGCTCATTTTCATTGCCGGGCTGCAGAGCATTCCGAAGGATATTTATGAAGCGGCAGAGCTGGATGAGTCGAATAAGGCGAGGACCTTTTTCAAGCTGACGCTCCCGATGCTGTCACCGACGCTCTTTTTCCTGACGATCATTTCCCTGATTGCGTCATTCCAGGTGTTTGAAACGATTGCGATCATGACCCAGGGCGGGCCGATTAATTCAACGAATACCTTTGTTTTCTATATTTATGAGTATGGTTTCCGGTTCTTCAAAATCGGCTATGCATCGGCCGCAGGTGTTCTGCTGCTGATTCTGGTAAGCCTTTTGACAATAGTCTACTTCAGGCTGCTTTCCCGGAGAGTCCATTACCGATGATGTGGAGGATTATATATGAAGCTTAAAGCTGCAGGAAGGCTTTTCAATTTGGCCGCACTCTTACTGGTTGTTGCTGTTTTTGCACTTCCGTTTGTCTGGATGATTTCCACTTCTTTTAAAACGCTTGGTGAAACAATGACATTTCCGCCGAAATGGCTGCCTGAGGAGTTCAAATGGGAAAACTTCTCCAAGGCATGGAACTCCGGGCCGTTTTTCCGCTACTTCTTAAACAGCCTGATGGTTTCAGCGGGAATCCTGATATTGCAATTTCTGACGATTATACCGGCAGCCTATGCTTTTGCCCGGTACCGTTTCAGGGGAAGCAGGTTTTTCTTTGCTGTGACCATGATTACCCTGATGATTCCCTCTCAGCTTATCTTTTTGCCGGTCTATCTGCAGATGAGCTCCTGGGGGCTGCTTGATTCCCTGTGGGCGCTGATCCTGCCGTTTGCCTCCAGTGCTTTTGGCATTTTTATGCTCAGGCAGTCGTTCATGCAGGTCCCTGAGGAACTGCTGGAAGCCGCCCGGCTTGATGAAGCTTCTGAATGGAAGATCATGTTCCGCATTATGGTTCCGATGGCAAAGCCTGTTCTTATCACATTTGGATTATTCAGCTTCATCACTCACTGGAACGATTATTTCTGGCCGCTTGTTATGACGACAAGCGATGTGGCGCGCACCCTTCCGCTCGGGATATCCAAGCTTAGGGAAGTAGAGGGAGGAACTGCCTGGAATGTGCTTATGGCAGGAAATATGATCCTTGTTGTGCCGATCCTTATTGCCTTTTTCTTTGCTCAAAGACAGATTATCCGTGCTTTTGTTTATACAGGAGTCAAATAGACAGGAAAGGATGATGATTGATGCTGAAGAATGCCTGTGTTGCACACCGCGGCTGGAGCGGGAAAGCCCCTGAGAATACGGCGGCCGCTTTCCGGCTCGCCCTTGAGCACCCTATGATTTCTGCCATAGAGCTGGACGTCCATTTATCAAGGGATGGGATCCCTGTTGTCATTCATGATCACACGTTGGAACGGACAACAAACGGGAGCGGATATGTGAAGGACCATACTGCCGCTGAACTGGCACTCCTTGATGCAGGCTCATGGTTCAGCCCTGAGTATTCCGGCGAAACGATATCCTCGCTGGAGGAAATCATTCAAATGGCCAAAGGAAAAAAGAAGCTTTTCATTGAGCTGAAGCAGATGGCCGGAATGTATGAAGGACTTGAAGAAAAAGTGGCAGGATTGATCAGGAAATATTCACTCTATAAAGAGGCCCTGGTCATCTCTTTTGATCATCATTCACTTCTGAAGCTGAAAGAGCTGGATCCGAGGATCCGCACCGGCCTGATTTACCTGGGTCATGCGACTCTCCTGGCAGAGCAGGCAGCTTATACGGGGGCAAGCCATGTATCCGTTCACTATGGCTTTCTCTCCCGTGAGCTGGTTGAATCTCTGCTGGACGCCCGCATTGAAATCGGCACATGGACAGTCAACGGCAAAGAAGCTTTGAAAAAGGTGCAGGACTTGGGCGGAAGCATCCAGATTACAACCAATCATCCGGAAATCATGGTCGGCCAGCCGGAAGAGCAAATGGAGGCAGCAGAATGAGTCAGGCAAAAATATCATTTATCATCCCTTCCTATAATGAAGCTGAGAATATCCCCAGGGTGCTGGAGGCAATCCGGACGGAAATGGCAAGCCTTTTTTATCAATATGAAATCCTATTTGTGGATGACGGGAGCTCGGACGGCACGATGGAAACCATCCATCGGCTGGCTTTTCACCATGAAGAAGTAAAATTTATATCGTTTACAAGGAATTTCGGGAAGGAGGCGGCCATGCTTGCCGGACTCCGGAACGCAGAAGGTGATGCGGTCATCATGATGGATGCCGACCTTCAGCATCCGCCTTCCCTGATCTGCCAGCTGGTGAGGGGATATGAAGAAGGGTATGGGCAGGTGATTGCCAAAAGGAACCGTACGGGAGATTCTCCGGTGCGTTCATTCGTTTCCTCCTGCTTCTACCGGTTTGTGAACAGGGCAGTGGACGTGCAGCTGTCAGACGGTGAGGGAGATTTTCGGCTGCTGAGCAAAGAAGCAGCAAAGGCGCTCCTGCTGCTCAGTGAAGGAAACCGCTTTTCCAAAGGCCTTTATTCATGGATCGGATTCGAGCAGAAAATAATAGAATACGAGAATGTCCAAAGGGAAGCAGGGGAGACAAAATGGTCATTCCCTAAACTGCTGAATTACGGGATTGATGGGATCGTTTCTTTTAACCACAAGCCGCTCAGGGCATGCTTTTATCTGGGCGCCTTTGTCCTTCTGCTTTCGCTCGGATATATCGGATTTACCTTTGTCCAGATCATGCAGCATGGAGTCTCTGTTCCCGGCTATTTCACGACCATATCTGCTGTCCTTTTCCTGGGAGGAATTCAGCTTGTCTGCATGGGAATCGTCGGTGAATACATCGGCCGCATTTATTATGAGACAAAGAAAAGGCCGCATTATCTGATTCAGCAGACCAATATTCAGCAAGCAAGCGAAAGAGGGGAGCAGCATGCGGTTCATACACAGTGAATTTTTCCGCTTTGCCGTGACCGGCGGGGTTAATACTCTGCACTATTACTCAATTTATCTTGTTCTTCTCCATTTTGCAGGGTTCCATTATTTCCTGGCGCATAGTATAGGTTTCGCAAGCAGCCTGATTGGTTCTTTTTTCCTGAACACGCTATTTACTTATAGAGTGAAGCCGACATGGGGGGCGTTCATCCGTTTTCCGCTGACACAGCTGTTCAATACGGGCATGACTGCAGTCATCTTGTTCATACTTGTAGATGGGCTGAAGGTGAGCAGCAGCCTTGCACCGGTCATTGCAGTCGTCTTTACTTTGCCAGCTACTTTCATTTTAACGGGGAGAGTCCTGAAAACATCATGCAAAAAGCGCGAAGCTACTTACCAAACTTATTAAACTTTCTTCAGGCAGACAGATGGCCTAAGGCTGCCTTCTTTTTCTTCTGTCTGCTGGCAGCTGTAATGAGCCATATGTTTTTTATTTCTGAGTGGTTCGAGGGCCGCTATATGACCGGGATGAACGATGGATTGTCGCAAATGCAGCCGTTCAAGCAGCTCTTGTATGAGCAGTACACCAGCGGGGAGTTTTTCTATTCGCCTGACTTCGGGTTCGGCGGGGGCACCTATACCCAGCTTGGCTATTATTTTGCTACTTCTATCTTCTTTCTGATTACGATGCTTGTAACCTATATACTTGAGAGACTCGGCCTGATCGGGGCTCCGGATATTTTTTACTGGGCTGACATCATCCTCATTGTAAGCATCATCAGGCTGACCGGCATCCTGCTTCTGGCCTCCTATTATTTCAGGATGCTGGGAATGAAAGCACTGCCCGCCTTTACTGGCGCTGTCATTTACGGCACAAGCATCATTTACTTCAGGCATGTGACCTATTGGGAGTTTTTTGCCGACAGTATGCTCTGGCTGCTTCTCCTTCTGATCGGGATTGAAAGGATCATGCGGGGGAAGGGTTCCGGTTTATTCATAATAGCTGTATCCATCAGCTTATTTGACAATTTTTATTTTGCTTATGTTAATTTCCTGCTGTGCGGCGTTTATGTCCTGTTTCGCTGGATTTTCCCGTTTGATGGAAACGGGCGGGCCAAGCTGATCCAGCTGAAGCATTATATTATCGGGCTGGCCGCAGGATTCTGCATCAGCGGCTTTTCGTTTTTTCCTGCCGTATATGGCTATTTGAACAATTACCGACCTGCATATGAGGACCATATCCCTGCTTTTGAGTTTATTGACAATCTGCTGCTGAACGGAAGAATTGTTTATCTGCCGGCATTTGTTCTCATCTGCCTGCTGGTAAAGCCTTTATACAGGAACAGGCATTTCCGGTTTTTTGCTGCAATGACGATCGTTTTGTCCATCCTGCATTTCAGCCCGCTAATAGGCAGCTTGTTCAATGGTTTTTCTGCTCCACAGTACCGCTGGGAATATATGCTGTCTCTTGCAGCCGGCGGGGCGGCAGGAGCTGCACTCCCCCTGGCAGGCAGGCTCAAGCTTCTTCCGCTTGCATCAGCAGGAGCAGGTGCGGCTTTATTTTACATACTGTTCTATCATTTTGACCCTAAGCTGGAATTTGAAGAAGTGCAGGATGCTTATATGGCGATTGCAGCCTTCATTTCGGCTGCCGTTTTCCTTCTCGGGGCAGCCTTTTTCAGGAAAAAGGCCGGAGTACTGCTTTCAGCTGCTGTCATCCTGACCAGCGTGCTGATCCCGAATTTTTACCAGGAAGAGCGTTTGACCGTGACAGGGACGGAATACCGTGTATCAAAGGAGTTCATGAACAGCCGTGACTATAACGGTGCAGACCAGCAGGAGCTCATCCGGCTGGTACAGGAGGGTGACGATGATCCTTTGGCAAGGATCGACTGGATGATCCCTTTAAGGAATAATACTCCGATTGTCCAGGATTTCAGAGGAATGAGCGTCTATTCCAGTATCTTAAATAAAGAGCTTCTATGGTTTTATCTCAGTGATCTTGAAATCGATATGGGGCGTGAGAGCGTCAGCCGCTATGCTTCCCTTGGGGACCGGGCCAACTTGTACAGCATCCTCATGGGAAAATATTATATTGCTAAGAAGGGAGATGCCTCCATTCCTTACGGCTTTAAGAGAATAGCTTCTGCCGGCGGTTATGAGGCTTATGAAAATGAAAACCTCCTGCCTTTTGTGCGGACGGCTGACAGCGTTTATCTGGAAAAAGATCTGAAAGGAAGTTCCCCTTCGGCAAAGGAACAGGCGATGCTGAAAGGAATTGTTCTTGAAAAGGGAACAGCAAATGCCCCGATACCGGACAGCACAAATCTAATTTCGCAGGCGGAAATCAAGCCTGTAAACGCCGAGTATGCGGGAGGAAAACTCAAGGTCAGCGGTGAGGAAGGCGGCATTGATTTATTGATCAGTGAAAGAAATCCTTCTGCAAAAGACTATTTGGTTGGCTTCAATATTGATGGCATCAACAACAAGGAAGAATTTATCCTTGAGGTCAATGAGTTCCAGACAATCAGGAAAGAAGAAGGGTCTATATACCGGACGGGTGTGGATGACCTGATCATAAGGGTCAAGGCAGCGGACCAGATTTCCCTTAGGATGCCAAAGGGAGAATATCATTTAAAGGACTTTAAGCTTTATGAAGAAACCTTTGAGGTGCTGGAAAATGTGAAAAAAGAAGAACGCCGCCATGTTCCGCCAGAGGCAGAGTGGTCAGGAAACCGTCTGTCATTTGAACTTCAAAATGAAGGCGGGCATTATGCAATCATTCCGCTGCCTTTTGAAAAAGGCTGGCGCTTAAAGATCAATGGAGAGGAAGAAGAGCTGCTGAAGGCCAATTATGCATTTACAGGCTTCCGGCTGCAGGAAGGTCAGAACAGGATCGAGATGGTCTATTATCCGCCGTATTTCTTTCAGCTGCTTGCACTCTCTTTTGCAGCAATGAGCATTTGCCTTGCTGCCCTCTTTAAAAAATCAAGGCGCATGTCCGTTCGCCATATCAATGTTAGTTCTTAATGTGAAAGAGTAAGTTAATTCCTGAAAAAATTTGGAAATTGAAGGAACAATCTATATGTGTGAAGAATATATCTCACTATGTATGTATACAAATGTGTACATACAAAATAGGAGGTGTATGCAGTGGAAAAAGACTTTCGCAAAAAAACATTTCGAGGTGCCAAGATTGAAGATATGATCTTGGAATTAGAGAAACTTAGCTCATTATGTGAAGAGAAATCTAAAAGTAGTGAACAATTAGAAAGGCAGCGTTTCTATGAAGGAATGGCTATTGCTTATACTACTATTGCAGTGAAATTAAAAGGAGACTTCGACTATATTGAACCAAAAGTAATTGATGAATTGTACAATGCCTTAGAGAAAACTTCAAATCCAAATAGTTTAAGCAATACAGAACACGGTACCACTTGTTCTTTTTGTCGTAGAAGTAAAGAAGAAGCCGGAGAATTAGCTATGGGACCAGGAGTTTCTATATGTATTGAATGCTTAGAGTTTGGTGCTGAAGTTATAAAAACACAATCCACAGAAGTATAATTCATTAACAAGCAATTTGGAAACCTTATAAGGTTTTTCTTATCTCTAATTAATTATCAACATTCATATTTAACACAGCCAATAAAAAAAGGAGACCCCCGCTAAAAGGGTCTCCTGCTCCACAAAGGCCCGCTATTGCTGCCTGTTCTGGAGCTGCTGCTCTCCGAGGGCGACAAGGCGCTTTGTCATCTCGCCGCCGACAGAGCCGTTTGCCCGCGCGGTCGTTTCAGCACCAAGCTCAACTCCAAACTCATTGGCTATTTCTTGCTTCATCTGATCTAGTACATTAGCTGAACCAGGAACCAACAGTTTGTTTCTTGCCATGATCCATCACTCCCGACGAAGGATTGAACAATGGGTATTGTTCTTTTTTAACTTAACCTGATGCAGGCCGCCTGATACAGACAATCGGGGAGAGCATGCCTGAGCATCCGCCTGAGGGTTTTGGCATAAGATGTGCTAGTATGGGGATAGTTAAGAAATGAGGTGTCCAGGATGAAAATAGAAGTATGGTCGGATTTTGTCTGTCCGTTTTGTTATATAGGAAAACGCCGCCTGGAAGGGGCATTGATGGATTTCCCATACCGGGATCAGGTAGAGGTTGAGTTCAAGAGCTTTGAGCTCGATCCGAATGCCGCCCCTTACTCTGGGAGAAGCATTCATGAGGCACTTGCTGAAAAATACGGCATGAGCATCGAACAGGCGAAGCAGGCCAATGTGGGAGTGGGGCAGCAGGCAGCCAGCGTCGGCCTGACCTTCAATTTTGACGAAATGAAGCCGGGCAATACCTTTGACGCCCACAGATTGGCTAAATTCGCTAAAACAAAGGGCAGGGAAGCTGTTCTGACGGAAAAGCTCCTTAATGCCTATTTCACAGAATCAAAAAACATAGGCGATCACGAGGAGCTGGCTGGTCTTGCGGAAGCAGCAGGACTGGACAGGGAAGAGGCGCTCAGCATTCTGAAGGATGAAAAAGCCTATGCCAATGATGTCCGCATTGATGAAGGCATTGCCCGGCAATATGGCGTTACAGGAGTCCCTTATTTTGTCATCAACCAGAAATATGCCATCTCAGGCGCCCAGCCTGCGGAAACCTTTGCCAGCGCTCTCCAGAAGGTGTGGGAAGAAGAAAATCCTGCCGTGAAATTGCAGGAATTGTCCCCGGAAGGTGCGGCTGATGCCAGCTGTACGGATGGAAGCTGCATCGTTCCGGAAAAAGAATAGATTGAAACAGACTAAAAGGGGTTCGAAATAGAGATATTTCGAACCCCTTTCTTTAAAAACTTTCAGCAAAATCAACCAGCATCTCCTTGTATACATGAACAGACTCCGGCAGTACATATTCTTTATCGCCATGCCAATGCAGTCCGCTCGGTCCGAATTCGATGGCCGGTATGCCGTAGTTGGCAAAAAAGACGGTATCGGCAGAGCCATGCTGTCCGAAAAAGACCGCTTCATCTTTAATATGCCGATCAACGACCGGCTTCAGCTTTAAGATGAATGGGTTGTCCCTTGCTGTTTGCAGCGGTTTGCTGAACATGCTGACAAGCACTTCCCCGTCTGTAATCGATTCAATCTGTTTAACGATTTCATCCTTATCCTGGCCGGGCAAATAGCGGATGTCGTAAAAAAGCTCGCATTTTTCCGGGACTTTATTATATACATCGCCTCCGCGGATTTTGGCCAGGTTGATGGAAGGGGAAGGATAGAATTCGGAGCTTTCTTTGGCAAAAGGGAGCTCCTTCAGCTTTCCATGGACTTCATATGCCCTTTCAATCGCATTGATGCCTTCCCATGGCCGGCTTCCGTGGGCCGGATCTCCATCAATGGCAATTTCGAGGCGCATGACGCCCTTTGCCTGGAGGGCGATTCCAAGCTGGGTCGGCTCTGAGCAGATGACAAAATCGCCGCGGTATCCATTTTCGGCAAGGTAGCCGGAGCAGTTGAACCCGCCGATTTCCTCATCAGAAACGATCTGAAGCTGAAGCTTGACCCCAAGCGGCGCCTCCTTCAGCTCTTTGAAGGCGCACATCATCGCTGCCACGCCAGCTTTCATATCGGCGGCCCCTCTGCCATAAATCTTGTCTTTCACCTCTACGGGGATGAATTGATCTTCTTTGCCTGAAACAACATCCACATGGCCGTTCCAGACAATGGTTTCATTGCCGCTCCCTATCTCTGAAACAAGCATTTTGTAGCCGTTATTTTCAATGATATGTACAGGGAGCCCGTGGCCCTCAAGCCAGTGCCCGCAATAGGCAACAGCTTCATTGGCCCCTTCTTTGTCCGAGCTGTTGATGCTGATCAGCTCTTTCAGCAGGTTTTCCAGCATTTTTTTCCCTACCTCCTCTGTCTATGGGTTATAGGACTTATACCCTGTATTCTCGAGTTTAAAAGGGAAAAAGCCTCTTTCTAGTCTTCTGAAAGAGGCAGTTCTATCTTTTCTATTTCTTTGCCATTCAGTTTCACGCTGTACAGATGATACTCGGGCGACCCTTTAGCAAAACGCTTATCGACCATAAAGTATACACGGTCACCATCAGCACTGAATACCGGCCTGTCTGTATACTCCCCTAAATGGGTAAGCTGGGCTTCCTCTCCGGAATCCACATCCATTTTATACAGCTCATATTCATAGGTTCCTCCTTCATCAGAGTTACTGATGGATTGAAAAATCATTGTGTTTCCATCAGGAGAGAAGGTGAAATCAAAAACATCCATTTTTCTGTCAGGATCACCTGCTATCTTCATGCTATCAGGGTTATCTATGGGGATTTCAAATATGCGCTGCTTCACCTCAAAGGTTTCTTCAGGTGTATCAGCACCCTGGTCATCATCCATCTGGATAAAAACACTGTTTTCTCCCGGACTGAGCTGGAGGCTGTGCATAGAATAGCTCTTCAGATCAGTTATTTGCTTATGTTCGCCTTCAGCCGGATTAAATGACCAGACATCAAGGTCATGCGGCCGTTTGCTGGCAATAGGTGAATAGTTCTGAAAGGTGCCGGCGCGCAAATAATAGAGAGTATCATCAACAGGAGAAAATTCAGTTTCCGTGATAAGCTCATTCTCGGTAAAAGCATCTGTGACCTGCTTTGTCGATAAATCAAGAATATGGATGGTGGTTTTAAACGCTGTATCTTCATCCTGCTGTTTATTGGTGGAAATGAAGCTTAGCAGAGATCCGTCATAGGAAAAGCTGGGATCCAGGATCATTCTTGAGCTGTCCAGGGAAAATGCCTCAGCATTGATATCTTTTTCCTTGTTGTACAGCATAAGGCTTGGTTTGCCATCTTTGTAATTTACATAAGCAATCGTATTCTTTGAAGATATATCATATTGATTGGTAATCCCATTCTGCTTTTCATTTTCGGATTTATCCAGATTAAGCCCGAGGAGGATAAGCAGGAGCGTGATGCCTCCAATAAATGAAAACAGCAGGATGATACTTTTCTTTTTCATGAAAAGCTCCTTTCTAGTAAAACAGGGCAGGCGCGTAGATAAGTGCCAGGCCTGCCAGGATGGCGATGAAGGGAATCGCCGAGAGTCCGTATGCCAGTTTCTTATTTTTTCCTGCAACCTTGATCTGGATCACATAGAGGATGACCCAGAAGAGTATCGGGCTTAAAGAAATCAATATGACCGGGTGCAGGCCGATCATGATAAGCCCTCCCCAGGCAAAAAAGAGGCAGGCAGCTGTGATCAGGACGCCGGCGGTAATATTGATGGCATGAAGCTTTTTCAAAGTTTTATCCATCTTGCCGCTGCTGGCGCTGAAATCATACAGTGTCGTCCGATAGACAAGGACAATGGCAAGAAGGATATTGAGCCAATCCCAGATCGAAAGTCCGAGTGAGATGCTATGATCCAGATTGCTGGCCAGCAGATAGCCGGCCGCATAAACAAGGATATGCAAAATCAGCAGGGAGTTCATCCAGAGCTTCCGGTTCAGGTGGAAAACCTGGTTCACGGCAAGGAAAAGAATCATGGAACTCGCGCCCATGGAAAGCAGCAGCCAGCCGATATGGGCATCTCCATTGATCAAAAGCTGTCCCAGATAAGCGCCTATTGTAAAAAGGATGGAAGAGATGGCAAGCGTCAGCATCATTTCTTTTCGGTATGGAAAGAGAGACTGCTGAATCTGGCTTCCGATTTCCCCTTCCTCGCCAAACTGTTCCATCGCTTTCTGTTCGGCTTCACTTTCACTGAAGCCCTGTTCCTGGAAGTGCTCTTTTGAAAGCTGCAGATGTACCATAAGCTCCTCGAATAGATCTTCTTTTTCTTCTTTGGAGCATTCGGTATGCTGGACAATTTTCATGACAAAACGTTCAAGCTGCGATTTCACGTTAATCCCCCCGAGCTTTTGCGGATCATGCTTTCGATCAGGCTCCAGTCCTTTCGCTTCTTTTCCAGCTCCTGCAGGCCGTCCTCAGTAATACGGTAATATTTCCTTCTCCCTGCTGCCGTTTCGCTCCAGTATGACTCTGCAAACTTCTTTTTCTCCAGGCGCTTGAGGGCAGGGTAGAGAGTGCCTTCACCCATTACATAAGCTTCATCGGAGATTTCCTTAAGGATTTTTGTGATTTCATAGCCATATAAATCCTTTTGGGCAATGAGCGATAAAAGCAGGAGATCTGTACTCCCTTTCATCATTTCCTTATCCATTTCCATCACCTTTTTCCTAATGTTACTAACAGTGTATTACGATGTACCTCGTATTGCAAGGGTTAATCTTATAGTTTTATCTATACTTGTATAGGTTTAAAGACTCAGGGGTGTAGGTCTTATAGCATGTTATCCAGAGACTTATTAACAGGGAAAACATGAACAGAAAAGTATTCCACAGACATATCCACATTATCCACAGAATTATCAGAAGTTTTGCTCATTATTATGTTAACTGATTAAAGCGTTAGTAAATATGAGATTATTTAGATTATCCACAAAATTCACAGGGTTGTGGATACTTTTTATTCACAGAGTAAAAAGAATATGAACATATTGTGAAGTGCGTTGCAGAAAGGAAAAACATGGAGTATATTAAAAGTGTAGAAAGTAAGTGAAGATATTCACAAACTTTCTTGTAAAAGCTGGCCGGCTTAATTATTTTTTGTTTAGTATTGTGAAGTTATTCACAAAATAACAAAGCGGGAGACGATGATCATGAAAGTGCTGAAAACTCCACAGGCAGCGGCAATATGGACTGTATTAAGAATATGGCTCGGCATCCAATGGATTGAAGCGGGATGGCATAAACTCGCTGATGGCTTTGATGCAGGGGGATTCCTGCAGGGGGCGATCGCCCAGGCAGGAGGGGACCATCCAGCTGTACAGGGCTGGTATGCCGGATTCCTCGAGCACTTTGCTCTTCCAAATGTAGATTTGTTCAATGTTCTGATACCTTGGGGAGAACTTCTGGTTGGAGCCGGGCTTGTACTTGGGGCAGCAACCATTCCTGCCCTGATTGCGGGTGCATTCATGAATCTTAACTTTCTTCTGGCCGGTACAGTAAGCACGAATCCGATTTTATACACAGCAGCGGTCCTCCTCTTATTCGCAGGCGGGGCAGCCTATTACTGGGGTGCTGACCGCATCATGATTCCTTATTTTAAGAACATGGCAAAGAAGAAGAAAACGGCCGTTTTTGCGAAAAGGCATGCCCACGGGCACTAGGAAAGAGAAAAGCAGCAGGTTCTGGACCTGCTGCTTTTTTTATGCTGAGAGAGTGCGGGCAAATGCCCTCAGCCGGTCAGCGGCTGTTTTTGGCGCGCTGGTCGGCAGCTTTTGAACGTGCCATTGCTTCTAAATCATCATGGTCTGCAAGGTCGCGGTCAAATTCGACATCCAGTCCATCTGATTTCATGTTCTTCGGAACTTGTGGAAGTGATGCTTTGTTTTTATCCCGAGTTTTGTGTCCATGTGCACGGCCCATTCGAAAAACCCCTTTCAACAATAAAAGTACGGAATTGGCTTCCGTACTCTTAGCTTGCACCCTATCAAGGCAATTATGAGCATTTTGCATCAATGCTTGGATTTTTTCTTCGTAAAGCCGCCGGCCTGGTCTGCCAGCTTGAACTCCCTGGAGTAAACAACCTCCTGCATGCTTGACAATGTACTCTTGGACTTATCTTTCGATTTTTTATCCATCAGGCACCATCCCTTTCCGAAAAAATGAACTCCTTTTCTTAATTTTTCCTAAAAAGGAAGGAATCATACCTTCTTAATAAATATCTTTCAGTGCTTCCTCAAGCCCAGGATAGCGGAAACTGAATCCGGCAGCCTCCAGCTTAGCAGGAAGAACGCGCTGCCCCTCGAGCACCAGCTTGCTCATTTCCCCAAGAGCGAGCTTAAGTGCAAAGGCTGGAGCAGGAATCCAGTGGGGGCGGTGGAGGGTGCTTCCCAAGGTCCTGCCAAAGTCCTTCATTTGGACAGGATGGGGGCTCGTAAAATTAACCGGGCCGCTTAGGTTTTTATTTTCCATGGCAAACATAATGCCCCTTGCCACATCTTCAAGATGGATCCATGAAACCCACTGATTGCCGCTGCCGAGATTGCCTCCTGCAAAAAGTTTATAGGGAAGAGCCATCCGGGGGAGCGCCCCGTCATTCTTTTCAAGAATGATCCCGAATCGGCAGAACGCGGTGCGGACATCCCATCTGCCTGCCTCTGCCGCCTTTTCTTCCCACTGTTTAACAGTCTGAGCCAAAAAGTCCCCCGCCGGTTCTTTATTACTTTCTGTAAACGTCTCTGTTTCCGAAGTGCCATAGTAGCCAACTGCACTGGCATTGATCAGAGCCTCAGGCTTTTCTTTTAGCTCACTGATTATGTTCAGGACAGCCTCTGTGGCATCCAGCCTGCTTTTAATAATCCTTTTCTTACGTTCTTCCGTCCATCTGCCGCTGTTGATCGATTCGCCAGCCAGGTTGACGATATAATCAATCTCTTTCAGCTGTGCCGCCGGATTGTCACCTTCATTCAGCCACTGGACATAGTGAATATTGTTTCCGTTCTTTTTTCCTTCTGTGCTCCTCGTCAAAATGAAAACCGTGTGGCCCGATTCTGCGAGCTTCTTCACAAGGGCATGCCCGACAAAGCCGGTTCCGCCTGTAATCGCTATTCTCATGGGTGGACCTCCTTTTCCTATACTGTATTTATACGCTTTTTCCTGTGTAAACTCCTTTTCCAGGCTGCAGTTTGCAAGTGATGCAGCACATTGTGATAAAGTGGAGAGAGAGGTGAAGAGGATGCCGGTAATCACAAAAATATCAGTCCAGCAAAAAAGGAAGGACCGCTATAACATTTTTATGGATTATGGCAAGGGTGAGCAGTATGCCTTCAGTGCCGATGAAGATGTCATCATCAAATTCGGCCTGAAAAAAGGGATGGAGCTTGACGCGCTCTCCCTGACCCAAATAGAATTTCAGGATGAAATCAGAAAAGCTTATAACCAGGCTATTCATTATTTATCCAGAAGAATGAGATCGGAAACAGAGGTAAGGAAGCATCTTGCTGAAAAAGAAACAGATGAAAGCATCATCAATGAAGTCATCGTTAAGCTGTACGAATATAAATTTCTGAATGACAACGAATTTGCCATCGCTTATGTGAGGACACAGGCCAATACGTCTGATAAAGGCCCTGACGTCATTAAACGGGAGCTGAAGGAGAAGGGGATATCACAGCCTGATATAGAGGAAGCCATACAGGAGTTCCCTGTTGAGGACCAGGTCGAAGCAGCAGTAAAGCTGTGCCAGAAATATGCCAAAAAGTACAGCAGGGAATCACAGAGGCTTCTGAAACAGAAGCTTGAGCAGATGCTCCTCAGGAAAGGCTATCCTTTCTCCGTAATCAATATTGCCGTCGAAGAGGCAGAGTTTGAGGAAGACGATGACGGCGAAATGGACGCCATCCGCTATCAGGGAGAAAAAGCCCATCGGAAATACGAAAAGCTGCAGGGCTATGAATATAGGCAAAAAATGAAGCAGGCACTCTTTAGAAAAGGATTTCCGATTGAATTGATTGACCGGTTCCTTGAGGAAAAGGAAGAGGAAGAATAGAAGACAGGCAGCGGGTATTTGCGCTGCCTGTTTTTTTGTTCTACATCCAATCATTTTCCGGATTCAATCACAATCTTCTCTTCAAAACGGTTCTCGGTAATTATGCCGGCTACCTCAGCAGGTGAGCGGAGGCGTGAGCGGTCTGAAATATAGTTGTTATGATCCCAAAATGGGGTGTCCATGCCGCCCATATATACTGCCTGGATCAGGACCGGATCGTTTTCGTATTCTTTCTGCAGGCTTTCAGTAAAGCCCCGGGCCGCGAATTTGCTGGCACAGTATGCAGCTTCATTTGCTTTGCCGCGCAGCCCGGCAGTTGAAATGATATTCATAAGGAAGCTGCCCTTCTTTTGCTTGATAGCAGGGAGGAGTGCCTGTGCCATGTAGATGGTGCCCATCAGGTTGACTGTGAGCATATCATGGAGCTCCTCGTCCTTCAGGTCTTCAAAAGGACCGAAATGCCCAACGCCGGCATTGTTGATCACACCGTACAAATCAAATTGCTCTGGCAGTCCCGCAGCTTTCTCCTTTACTTCAGCCGGCTTGCTTATATCAAGAATCAGGATATCCGCCTTTCCCCCCTGGCTGGAGATTGCTTCTTTCGTTTCCTGGAGAGCTGCTTCACGCCTTCCGGATAGTATGATATGGAAACCAAGGCCGGCGTATTTAAGGGCCAGCTCCTTTCCAAGACCGGTGCCAGCGCCGGTGATGATAACTGATTGCATGTTGAGTCCTCCTTCAAGGGTAAAGTCCTTTATTTATACAGCTCTTTTCACTATACTAAAAAAAGATGAAGTTTTCCTCCGGCAGGCCGGACACAGGAATAAAAAAGGATGGATTATAATGGCGCAGGAGAAAAGATACAGTCAGCTTTCCCAGTACGAACTGCAGCAGGAAATCGCCAGCTTGCATGAACAGGCGAGAAAGGCTGAACAAATGGGCATGCTCAGTGAATTTGCTGTCCTCGAGAGAAAAGCCGTCATGGCCAAAGCATACCTTCTTGATCCGAAGGACTTTAAAGCAGGGGAGATTTATGAAGTGGATGGCGATCCCGGCTCATATTTTAAAATAGATTATTTGAATGGTGTGTTCGCCTGGGGCTTCAGGCTGCATGGCGGAAAGGAGGAAGAGGCGCTTCCGATTTCCATGCTGAAGGAATTAAAGGAAAATCAGAGCGGAGAGCTCTGATTTCCCTGCAGGCTAGGCCTGTTTCCTTGTTTGCCTTTTCAGAATAATGAGGTCCTGCGATTGCTGGGTCTGCCCATTTACCTGGGCATGTGCATGCTTCGGGCGGTAAAAGGGACCAGTAAACGGACTGGAATAAGGATTGTTATCAAAAAACTTTTTAGAGTTTCCCATAATCAAACCTCCTCATTATTGGTTAAAATAATTCAGGTGTATCATCTGTACGGTTTGATGACGCCCGCATGCGTTCCTGCGGATGGGTGTTGATTGACCCGTCTGCGCGTTTTGAAGCATATTCTGCTTTCGCGCGCGGTTCGCCTTCAAACTTGTTATGATTCTGATTTGGGAAATTTTTTGCTTTGTTCCGCATTCGTTTCCCCTCCTCGAGGTATGCTTGCGCGTGCTGCCTTGATTAGCCGCGCAAGAATAGTATGTGTTTAAAAAAGCAGGCTTATGAACGAAATGCAATAACAATAATATTTGGCAAAGAGGTGCTGTCAATGTTTGAAACACAAGAAAGACTGGTTGAGCTTCTCATGGAGAAAAACGGCAACCTTTCCTACGGCCAGGCCCGGACATGGGTAGAGCTTTTGTGGGATGATTTTGAAACGACCCGTGCAAAAGCGGGCTATGAGTATAAAGGAAGCCAGGTGACAGACAGAATTGTCAGGCAGTGGATTGAAAACTATGGTGCAAGGCTTCATGACTTTGTTGCCAGCAATCCAAAATATAAGAATTTGCTGGAGCAGAAACCGGATGATAAAAATCTCCATTAAAAAAGATGGCAAAAATGCCATCTTTTTTAATTTGGGATAATATCGAGCTTCTTCCGCAGCTTTTCCTCACTGAAAATCCACCCTGTATAAGAAGAAATGATATTCAGGTCATTGTCCAGCTGGACGACGGCAACGAATGGGTAATGTCCGTTGCTGCGGTATCTGAGATCAATGAACCGGACTTCGAATGATTCCTCGAGATCTTCTACCTCCCACCTGTATACAGGGGAGAAGGAAAGAAATGCCGACAAATTTTTATCCTTTTTGGCAGCTTCCAGCACAGGAGTCTGAGGTACCGGTACCCTGTTGAACTGATCCAGGATATCGATATGCCCATTATTGGCCCGGCCGACAAAGAACTGATGTTCAGTCATGATGGCAAGCCTCCACTGATGGAATTTCATGGTCGGGGCGATGATGATTTCCGTACTGTCAGGAATAATGGCTTTCACCGCTTTCAGGACGGCCCGCTGGGCAAGGAATCGGATGATATAGTATGCAATCAGTACGGCATAGATTGCCAGGAATGTATAGCCGGGATGTGCACCCAGTATCCATATGAACAAACCGGCAACATGGATGCCGAAAATGAACGGGTCAAATGTATTGATGATCCCAAGGGCAACCCATTTGGAAGAAAATGGCCTTAAAGCCTGTGTCCCATAAGAGTTAAATATGTCGACAAAAACATGGAGGAATACGGCCCCAAATGTCCAAATCCATAGGTGAAGCAAATTTGCTTCAGGGAAGAATGGATAGATGACCGCGAGTATTGCAAGCGGCCACAGGATGACAGCCGGGATGCTGTGCGTGATTCCCCTGTGATTCCGTATATAGACTGCATTGTTTCTAAGCTTTAATACTGTATCAATGTCAGGGGCCTGAGAGCCGATGAGCGCCCCGATCATGACGCTCGTCGCTGTTGCTGTGCTATCTGCTACAACGGGGTCCAGAGTGGCAAGCCCGCCGAGTGCAAAGCCCATGACCACATGTGTGCCTGTATCCAAGAGGAAAGAACCTCCTTCCATGGAATAATCTGAAGTTGCGCTGTTTCTGTATTTTATCAGTAAAAAGCTTGTCATCAAAGCCATTAATGGTTTACGTTAAAGGAGCTGCCAATATAATGATGAAGCATGAAGTCCAAATGTTTTTGCAGTACGAAGTTCATCCAGCAGATTTGAATCTTTTTAAAAGCACTATCGAAAAAATCGCAGCGCTTCTCCCTGTGTATGAAGCAGCTGACATTTCGTTCGTCTACTCTGGGGCTGAACATGAGCCTTCGTTCGTTACGGAAACCTGCTCACTGCCGACAGAAGCCCATTATTTCGCGCTGAAAAAGCTGAGAAGCTCATGCGGGCACTCTGCATTCGGCTGCCTGGACAGCTTCATACCCGGCGGTCTCGAAGAAATCCGATTCTGGGCTTTGAAAAAGAAACTTTAATATTATATTCCCATATTTCATGGAAGTTTAACATCCGGAGGATCAAAATTGAAAAAAACAGCATTAGCCAACTTAGATGCATTTAATAAAGAAACCTTCCGCCAGGACCTGATCGGCTGGTTTGAACAGGAACAGCGGACACTGCCATGGAGGCAGGATCAGGATCCCTATAAGGTATGGGTATCGGAAATCATGCTCCAGCAGACAAGGGTCGACACAGTCATTCCATATTTCAACCGGTTCATCGAACAATTTCCGACAATCGAGGCGCTTGCAGAGGCTGAGGAAGACAAGGTGCTGAAGGCGTGGGAGGGGCTTGGCTATTATTCAAGAGCCCGGAACCTGCAGGCAGCTGTAAGGGAGGTTCATGAACATTACGGCGGCAGGGTTCCTGATAATCCGAAGGAAATTTCCTCATTAAAAGGGGTCGGCCCTTATACGGCAGGGGCCATTTTGAGCATAGCCTACGGCATTCCGGAGCCGGCCGTCGACGGAAATGTAATGAGGGTGCTGTCAAGAATTCTCTCCATCTGGGAGGATATTGCAAAGCCTGCAACCCGCAAGATTTTTGAAGAGGCGGTGCGGGAGCTCATTTCACACGAAAACCCATCATTCTTCAACCAGGCACTCATGGAATTGGGTGCGCTCATCTGCACCCCGACGTCGCCATCCTGCCTGCTGTGCCCAGTCCGTGAGCATTGCCATGCTTTTTATGAAGGCAAGCAGAGTGAACTGCCGATAAAGACAAAGAACAAAAAGCAGAAGGATGTCCAGATTGCCGCTGTCGTGCTGCGGGACAGAGAGGGCAGATACCTGATCGGGAAAAGGCCTGAAAAGGGCCTGCTGGCCAATCTGTGGGAGTTTCCCAATACTGAAATCAGCCTTGCTTTCCTGCATGAAAAAGATCAGCTGGCAGAACTGATCAAAGAGCAGTATGGCGCCATAATAGAAACAGCTGAGATGACAGGACAGATCGACCATGTGTTCACCCACCTAACATGGCATATCCATGTTTATAAAGGGACACTGCTTTCCCTGGAAGAAGAACGGAGCGATCTGAAGCTTGTAACCGAAGAAGAGCTGAAGGAATTTGCCTTTCCGGTTTCCCATCAGAAAATGCTCAAGCACGTGCAGGAGCATAAATAGAACAGCAGGGGGCAGCCCTGCTGTTTTTTTGTGAATTAGGAAACAAGGATTTTTCGCTTTTCTACTTGTCCAGCTCCGGGCGCTGGAACCTCGAGTCATAAGCCAAACAGGCCAGAAGGTAAAGAACAACCTTCCGACCTGCTCGTCTTATGCACGAGGCCCACAGATGCGGGTCATGCGGACGTTGCCACAGGACGTGGCGCTCTTAGTCCGCGTTCCTCTATTGAACCAGGCTTTTCCGCATGTCTACTCGTAACTGACCCGTGTCCCATGTGTATAGTCAGCTTCCTGCCTTTTAAGGCCGCCGCGGTTTTCGATTTCTTCTATGATTTCACGGTGGATGGTTTGTCCCTCTGCATTGAGGTAGGGAACTACCTGCTGCATGGAGTGATGGAAGAAGGCCAGTTCGCTGTCCTTCCATTCCGTCTTTTTAACCATGGTTAGTTCAGTCATATCCCTTCCGACGTACATACTTTCATTCCTTTCTCTTTGAGCCTGTTGTTTAAGAATAGTGTTATAATCCTGTTTGCCAGATATACATGGAAAAGATAAAATGAAAACAAATGAAACAGGAAAGGAATTACGATTCATGACACAAAAAGTAGCACTTGTAACAGGAAGCAGCCGGGGCATCGGGAAGGCGACTGCCATTTCCCTTGCCAAGGAAGGATATGATATTGTCATCAATTATGCCAGGAGCAAAAAGTCTGCACAGGAAACAGCAGAACAAATTGAAGCTCTTGGCAGAAAAGCCCTGATCGTAAGGGCCAATGTTGGAGATGTAGAGAAGATTAAGGTTCTTTTCCAGGAAATCAGGAATGAATTCGGCCGGCTGGATGTATTTGTGAATAATGCGGCATCCGGTGTTCTTCGCCCTGCTATGGAGCTTGAAGAAAGTCATTGGGATTGGACGATGAACATCAACAGCAAGGCCCTGCTGTTCTGTGCACAGGAAGCAGCCAAATTGATGGAGGAGAGCGGGGGCGGCAAGATTGTCAGCATCAGCTCGCTCGGCTCGATCCGCTATCTGGAAAACTATACAACAGTCGGTGTATCAAAGGCGGCACTGGAAGCATTAACCCGCTACCTGGCTGTTGAGCTCGCGCCGATGAATATCGCTGTCAACGCAGTCTCCGGGGGTGCAGTCGACACAGAGGCATTAAAGCATTTCCCAAACCGGGAAGACCTTTTATCTGAGGCAAGGGAGAAGACGCCGGCAGGGCGGATGGTTGAGATTGAAGATATGGTCAACGCAGTCATGTTCCTGCTGTCCGATAAATCAGGCATGATCAGGGGGCAGACCATCATAGTCGACGGAGGAATCTCCCTGCTCGTATAATAAGTTTAAATTAGAATTTTTTTCCTGAAAATTAAAGGATATTTTCTCTGCGGCTGGTTAAATTAATAGTCGTGGAGGTGATTAACAATGGCAAACAGACAAAACCAAACTCAAGCTGGCACTAACATCCAGGAAGTGCGCCAGCAAAACGCTCAAGCTTCTCAAGGCCAGCAAGGTCAATTCGGCACTGAGTTCGCTAGCGAAACAAACGCTCAAGAAGTACGTCAGCAAAACCAGCAGGCTGAAGCCCGCAAAGGTCAAAACGCTGGCAGACAAAGCCGCTAATTGTACGGGAAGGCACTCTTTTATCCGCAAAGAGTGCCTTCTTTTTATTTTGCTCTTTTCGCATTAAATGCTGTTATTTGAGTGCCATACCCTCCCGGAAAGCCAACCTTCCCGGACCTGGATGAGGGAGTCAGTGTCAGGTTGAAAAATAAGAGGAGAAATTCCCCCTATTTTCAAAAAAACTCTAAAAATAGCTCAAATAGACGGAGAAATTCCGTCTATTGACTCAAAAAACTGGAAAATGGGCAACTTCGCTCCACTTAACCGGAAATTCTCCGCTAATTTATACCCATCCGTACTATATTCAGCAGCTTAACCGTAGAATCTCCGCTTATTTTGAGGGCTTGCTAATGTAAAATAAAAAGCGCTTTTGAAAAAGTTTAGAAGGCAGAACCCGGCTTCGAACATTGTCCAGCTCCAGCGCCTAGTCCCTCGAGGTCACAAGCCACCCCTCTCAAAAAGGAAAAGATCGCCTTTCCGGGAGGGGTGGCTTCTGCTTGTCGGGGGTGAACAAGGCGCTTCCGCTTTTCCCTATTCGACAAAACTTCCTTTCAATCAGCAGAACTAGTCAAAGGAAAGATTGGGGCAAAGCCGAAATACATAGGTAGAATCTGAAATTGGGACGGTGACCTGTATGAGTACTTTTGACCTGCTGGTATCTGAACAGATGAAAACGATGGAAAAGCTCCTGTTTCTTCAGTCAGAACTGGAACGCTGCCAGGAAATTGAGCATGAGCTTAAGATAATCCAGGAGGAAACGGAGCTGGAAAGCGTCCAGTTTGAAATCCACCGCATGAAAGAGGAATTGCGCGAGATCCACCGGGTGTTTGAAACCCAGACGGAAGAGGTAATAAGGTCGTACCAGGAAGTGAATCTGACCTGCGGCTGAGAGATAGGCAGCAGGGAAGGCCGGGAAACAGGCTGGATCCTTGTGCTTCAAGAGTGACTATATGGGATAGATCGGGCCATTGAGAGATTTTCAATGGCTCTTTGTTTTAAATTCTTTCTTTAACCGTTATAATAATAGGAAATAATACGTTCTTTGTTGCCTTTTGTCGTTTTAGGAAACTTGTGCAAGTCATTTGATAGGTTGCAAAGCGTTTGGGAATGAAAGTAGGGGAGAAGAAATGGGCGTACCCATCGAAGGAGAACCGATGCAAATACACAGCTACAAACACAATGGGCACATCCATCGCGTCTGGGAGGAAACGACCGTCCTAAAAGGGACACAAAGTCTTGTGATCGGAGGAAATGACAGGACGATTGTAACCGAATCCGACGGAAGGACCTGGGTGACCCGGGAGCCGGCAATCTGTTATTTTCATTCACAGTACTGGTTCAATATCATTGGTATGATCCGGGAGGATGGCGTGTATTATTACTGTAATATCAGCTCTCCTTTTATATTTGACGGCGAAGCGCTGAAGTATATTGATTATGACCTGGATATCAAGGTTTTTCCGGATATGACATTCAATCTTCTTGATGAAGATGAATATGAGCGGCACCGGAAGGAAATGAACTATCCTGAAGTCATCGACCGGATATTAAAAGCGAATGTCGATAAGCTGATCCAGTGGATCCGCCAGCGGAAAGGGCCTTTTGCCCCGGATTTTATCGACATTTGGTATGAGAGATATTTAACCTACAGACGCTGATATTAAGGATAAAAAATGCCTATGTAGCACCTGTTGACCTTGTTTCAACAGGTTTTTATCTGTTTAAAAGAGGTATTCTATAGAGAGAGCATTAAGGGGGGCAGCAATTGGACAGCATCAAAAGATATATGAAGTTTGTTAAGCCGTACCGGCTGCAAATTATCGGCACACTTTTAATCGGCATTATAAAATTTGCCATTCCGCTTTTGATTCCGCTTTTAATTAAATATGTAATTGATGATATCGTCGGGAATGATTTACTGTCCCAGAGCGGAAAAACGGAAAGGCTGCTATGGATCATGGGAGCCATGATTGTCATTTTTGTGCTGGCCCGTCCGCCGATTGAGTATTACCGGCAGTATTTCGCACAATGGACAGCAAGCAAAATCCTTTATGATATCCGTGATAGTCTGTTTCACCATATCCAGAAGCTCAGTTTCAAGTTTTATTCCAATAACAGGGCAGGGGAAATCATTTCAAGGGTCATCAATGATGTGGAACAGACAAAAACCTTTGTAGTGACAGGCCTTATGAACCTATGGCTTGATATTGCAACAATTATTATAGCGGTCGTAATTATGTTCAATATGGATATTACACTGACGATTGTTTCTCTGATTCTTTTCCCATTCTATGCTTTCAGTGTCAGGTATTTCTTCGGGAACCTGAGAAAGCTGACCCGTGTGCGTTCCCAGGCATTGGCTGAGGTTCAGGGATATTTGCATGAACGTGTCCAGGGAATGGCCGTTGTAAAGAGCTTTGCCATTGAAGATCATGAGCAGAAGCAGTTTGACAGCCAAAATAAAAATTTTCTGGAGAAAGCCATCGACCATACAAAATGGAATGCGAAGGCTTTCGCTGTCGTTAACACCATAACCGATATAGCGCCATTGATCGTCATCGGCTATTCAGGCTATTTGGTTATACAGGACGACTTGTCGATTGGAACAATGATGGCGTTTATCGCCTATATTGACAGGCTTTATAATCCGCTTCGCCGGCTTGTCAATTCTTCCACCACGCTGACGCAGTCGATTGCATCCATGGACCGGGTGTTTGAGCTGGCCGATGAAAAGTATGACATTGATGACTCGCCGGACAGCATTGAAGTGACCAATGTGAAGGGCCATATTCTGTTCAACCATGTGGACTTCTCATATGATAAGGAAGAAGAAACTGTGTTAAAGGATATCTCCCTTGATGTCCGGCAGGGAGAAACGATTGCACTCGTTGGGATGAGCGGAGGAGGAAAATCTTCCTTGATCAGCCTGATTCCCCGTTTCTACGACGTCACAAAGGGGGAAATCCTGCTTGATGGGACGGATATCAGGCGGTTTAAGGTACGTTCTCTCCGTGATAAAATCGGAATTGTATTGCAGGATAATATCCTTTTTAGTGAATCTGTTAAAACGAATATCCTTCTCGGCAAGCCGCATGCGAGTGATGAAGAAGTGATTGCAGCTGCCAAGGCAGCCAATGCACATGATTTCATCATGAACCTCCCGGAAGGTTATGAGACTAAAGTCGGGGAAAGGGGTGTCAAGCTGTCTGGGGGGCAAAAGCAGCGGGTGGCCATCGCAAGGATCTTCCTGAAGAATCCGCCGATACTGATTCTTGATGAAGCTACATCGGCTCTTGACCTGGAAAGCGAGCATCTCATCCAGGAGGCTTTGGAAAAGCTGGCTAAAGACAGGACCACATTCATTGTAGCCCACCGGCTCTCCACGATTACCCATGCCGATAGGATTGTCCATATCGAGAATGGGGAAATTGCCGAAATCGGCAATCATGAAGAACTTATGGCCAGACAGGGTCATTATTATAACTTATTCCAGGTACAGCAGCTGGAGCATTAAGAAAACCCTCCTCTTCTACAGAAGTAATCTTGTAGAAGGGGAGGGTTTTTTCCAATTTAATACAGGTAATTTTGCTCATATAGCAAAACACCAGAGCATATGATTGGAAAAGCCGCTTTCATTTACTGGATTTATTTAGTATTCCTAAATACTATTTAAAAGATTTAATATATTTAAATAATTTAGAAAAATCAGTAGACTTGTTTAATCTTTTTTTATAGAATGAGAAAAAGATAGTGACCAAAGGTACAAATTTAAAGGGGCATACTGTGAGGATGCCCTCCTGGTTCACGGCATTTAAACTGCAGGAAATCAGGAGAACCCATGAAAGACCAGTGCTTCAGCATGGAAAAAAGGAAGGAGTAATGGTGTGAGTCAAGCTCCCGTTTTAGATGTAAAGCAGCTGAAAACCTCCTTTTTTTCTTCAGATGGAGAAATACCAGCTGTGGATGAAATCAGTTTTTCGGTCCGTAAAGGTGAAATTCTGGGAATAGTAGGCGAATCAGGCTGCGGCAAAAGCGTGACGTCACTGTCAATCATGAAGCTGATCCCCCAGCCGCCCGGGAAAATCACAGGCGGCGAGATTCTGCTGAATGGCGAGGATCTGGTTGCAGCTTCAGAGAGCAGGATGAGGGAAATAAGAGGGAATGAAGTGGCGATGATTTTCCAGGAGCCGATGACTTCCCTTAACCCGCTGTTCACAATCGGCAGCCAGCTGGTTGAGGGCATTATGATACATAAGAAAATAAAGAAAAAGGAAGCGGCCAGCCAGGCTGTAGAAATGCTCAAGCTTGTAGGGCTGCCAAGGGCAGAGCAGATCATGAAGGAATATCCGCACCAGCTTTCAGGGGGGATGAGGCAAAGGGTGATGATTGCCATGGCCCTCTCCTGCCATCCGAAGCTGCTGATTGCGGATGAACCGACTACAGCGCTCGACGTGACGATCCAGGCCCAGATCCTCGCTCTTATGAAGGACTTGAATAAAAAGCTTGATACGGCCATCATGATGATCACCCATGACCTTGGCGTTGTTGCCGAGATCTGTGAAAGGGTCTTAGTCATGTATGCAGGCAAGGTGGTCGAGGAAGCGCCTGTCAGGGAAATCTTCAAAAACGCCAAGCATCCTTATACAATCGGGCTTCTCCAGTCGGTCCCCGATATAAGGGAGAGGAAGGACAGGCTATACTCGATACCGGGTAATGTCCCTAAGCCTGGTTCAGTCAAGCATGGCTGCCGTTTTGCGGCAAGATGCGAATTTGTCCATGACCGCTGTCTGTCGGAAACGCCGGAGCTGTACCAGGGAAATTCGCCGGTGCACACAGTAAGATGCTTTCTTCATGATAAATCAGGAGGTGCAGCCAATGACGGAAGTTCTGCTTGAGGTCAATCAGCTTAAAAAGTATTTTCCAATAACGGGCGGCCTTTTTGGCAAGAAGACCGGAGATGTAAAGGCCGTTGATGATGTCAGCTTTTATGTCAATAAAGGGGAAACACTCGGGATTGTAGGGGAAAGCGGCTGCGGTAAGTCAACGACCGGCAGGATGCTGATGAGGCTGATTGAACCAACCGAAGGAAAGGTGCTGTTTGAAGGGAAAGAACTGACAGGACTGAACGATTCGGAAATGAGAAAGATGCGCAAGGAAATGCAAATGGTATTCCAGGATCCGTTTGCTTCCCTGAATCCCCGCCATACAGTCGAAAAAATCCTTGAGGAGCCGCTGATCGTCCACGGGATGGGGGATAAGAAAGAGCGGAAGCAAAAGGTAAAAGAGATGCTCGAAGTCGTCGGTTTGAGCAGCTGGCATGCGAAAAGATATCCCCACCAGTTCAGCGGCGGACAAAGGCAAAGGATCGGGATTGCACGGGCCCTGATGACCAGGCCGAAGCTGATCATTGCGGATGAGCCGGTCTCTGCGCTCGATGTTTCCATACAGTCACAGGTGCTGAACCTGCTTGAAGACCTGCAGAAGGAGTTTCAGCTGACTTATATTTTCATAGCCCATGATCTGGGTGTTGTCAGACATATCAGCGACAGGGTGGGAGTGATGTATCTTGGGAGGCTGGTAGAAATCACGACGGCTGAAAAGCTGTATGAAAAGCCTTTGCATCCCTACACGTCAGCCCTTCTTGGAGCGGTGCCGGTCCCGGATCCAGATTTGCGCAAGGAAGCGGAGCTTCTGAGCGGAGATATCCCGAGCCCGGCTAATCCTCCAAAAGGCTGCGCCTTCCATACAAGGTGCAGGGAGTGCATGGAAATCTGCACGGTCGAACGGCCGCAGCTGGAAGAAATTGAAGAAGGTCATTTTGCAGCCTGCCACTTATACACCAGTAACAGGGTGCATGCATGATAAAAGAAAGATATTAAAAGGGGGAAAAGTATGAAAAAGCGCAATGGTCTTTTAATGTTGGTTTTTGCCCTGCTGCTGTCACTGGGGCTTGCAGGCTGCAGCGGCAGCCAGTCAAGCGGCACTGATGAAGGAGAGAAAGATTCCGGTACAGATTCGGGCGGTGAAACAGCTGCCGGCGGAACACTTGTCTTCGGGCGAAGCGGAGACTCTGATGCTTTGGACCCGGCCGTTACTACCGAAGGTGAATCCTTTAAAGTCACTGTCAATATTTTTGAAACATTGATCAACTTTGGCGAGCAGGATACAGAAATCCAGCCTGGCCTTGCAACTGAATGGGAGGAAAGTGAAGACGGGCTGAAGCATACGCTCAAGCTTCGCGAGGGAGTCAAGTTCCATGACGGGACAGACTTCAATGCAGAAGCGGTCGTCTTCAACTTCAACCGCTGGAAAGCAGGAAATAAAGAAGAATTCTATTATTATGCCTCTCAATTTGGCGATGTCCTAACAGAGGTAAAAGCAGTTGATGATTATACAGTTGAATTTACATTAAGCAGACCGATCGCTCCATTCCTGAAAAACCTGGCGATGTCGCCATTTGGAATCGCGAGTCCTGCAGCAGTAGAAAAGGCCGGCGATAAGTTCACTGACAACCCTGTCGGAACAGGACCTTTCAAATTCAAAGAATGGAAACGGAACGACCGTGTCGTCATTGAGAAGAACCCGGATTACTGGCAAGAAGGCCTGCCAAAGCTTGACTCAGTCATTTTCAGGGTCATCCCTGAAAACTCAGCAAGGCTGAATGCTTTGTCTACAGGCGAGGTTGACCTGATTGATGGCGTAAGCTTCAGTGATGTAGGGCAAATCGAAGGAAATGCAGATCTGCAGCTGTTTGACCGCCCGTCCATGAATGTCGGCTATCTTGGGCTGACCAATACACGCGGCCCGCTGAAGGATAAGAAGGTCCGCCAGGCGCTGAACTACGCAGTGGATAAGCAGGCTCTCATCGATGCCTTCTATTCCGGATATGCAGAGCCGGCGAAGAACCCGATGCCGCCGGGAATTGCAGGCTATAATGATGAGGTGCAGGATTATGAGTATAATCCAGAAAAGGCAAAGGAGCTTCTGAAGGAAGCAGGCTATGAAAATGGATTTGAGATGGAGCTTTGGGCAATGCCGGTTGCACGTCCATATATGCCGGACGGGCAAAAGGTTGCTGAAGCCATCCAGGCCAACTTTGCTGATGTTGGCGTAAAGGCGAAAATCGTATCCTATGAATGGGGAACTTACCTCGACAAGGCCAATAAAGGGGAAGCAGATTCCTTCCTTCTCGGCTGGACAGGGGACAATGGAGATGCTGACAACTTCCTGTATGTCCTTCTTGACCAGGATACTATCGGATCCAATAACTACACATATTACAAAAACCAGGAGGTCCATGACCTTCTGATTAAAGCACAGACGCTGACAGACCAGGCCGAGCGTGAAGAGCTGTATAAGCAGGCTCAGCTGATCATCAAGGATGATGCGCCATGGATCCCGCTTGTCCACTCCAATCCTGTTCTTGCAGGAAAAGCGGATATTACCGGATTCAAGCCGCATCCAACAGGATCGGATCTGCTGTCTTCTGTGGAATTTAAAAAGTAAATGGAAAGAGAAAGAAAGGGAGTTCCTTAAAGCGGCTCCCTTTTCTTTTAGCCGGACCGATGCGGCTGGACAACCATCAAGAGAGGTGAAAACATGCTGTCATATACGATCAAACGAATATTTTCCCTTATACCGGTTTTACTGGGCTTGTCGCTGATTGTATTTTTCATGATCAGGGCCATACCGGGAGATCCCGCCCAAATCATCCTGGGCCAGCTGGCAACAAAAGAGGCTGTGGCTGATTTGACAGAGCAGCTTGGGCTTGATAAGCCCTGGTTTATTCAATATTTTACATATCTGGGGGGCCTGTTTACGGGTGATCTTGGGGAATCGCTTCGTACGAAGGCACCTATCAGCGGAGAAATTTGGCCTTTCCTGGCAGCTACCATGGAACTTTCCTTCTGCGCCATGCTCATTGCGATCTTTTTCGGCGTGAATGCAGGGATCATCAGTGCCTGGTTCCAAAATTCCTGGTTTGATTATATTGCCATGGTGCTTGCTCTTATCGGTGTATCCATGCCGATTTTCTGGCTTGGCCTTATGGAGCAGTGGATTTTTGCCATCAATTTAGACTGGCTCCCTACGTCCGGACGGGAAGAGGTCAGAAATCCGGTTGAGGCCATCACCAACCTTTATATCATCGATACTCTCCTTGCAGGACGGATGGATCAGTTCTGGGATGTCATCCGCCACCTTGTGCTTCCGAGCCTTGCATTATCGACCATACCGATGGCCATTATTGCCAGGATCACGCGTTCGACGATGCTTGAAGTCATGCGTTCAGACTTCATCCGTACAGCACGGGCCAAAGGGCTAAGGATGTTCTGGGTTGTGTACAAGCATTCTTTGAAAAATGCCATCATTCCTGTTTTGACGATTATCGGACTGCAGACCGGGCTCCTTCTTGGCGGTGCCATCCTGACGGAGACCATTTTCAGCTGGCCGGGAATCGGAAGATATATCTATGAAGCTATCAATTACCGCGATTATCCGGTCATCCAATCAGGGATCCTTGTCATTGCATTCATCTTTGTCATGATCAATCTGATTGTTGACCTCTTATATGCTGCAATCGATCCAAGGATCAAATACAACTAAAGGAGGGAAGAAGCCTATGGAATTATCAACAGAAAAAAATGTACATCCGTCTGCGGTCCAGGCCGAGGAAAAGGTGGAATCCCCCTGGCTTGAAGCATGGCGGAGCTTCCGGAAAAACAAGCTGGCTGTTGTCGGCGCGCTTATTGTTCTGTTCTTTGTCATTCTCGCAGTATTTGCGCCGCTGATCGCCCCTACAGGCATCAACGAGCAGCAGCTGGCAAACCGGCTGAAGGCCCCATCGGCCGACCATTGGTTCGGAACCGATGATTTTGGAAGGGATATTCTTTCCCGGGTAATTTATGGGGCGCGGATTTCTTTATGGGTCGGCTTTCTGGCCGTCCTTGGCTCACTTGCCGCAGGCTGTCTGCTTGGCATTCTTGCAGGCTATTATGGCCGCTGGGTGGATACAATCATTTCACGGTTCTTCGATATCATGCTTGCATTTCCTAGCATCCTTTTGGCGATTGCAATAGTAGCGGTACTGGGCCCATCCTTAAGGAATGCACTCATTGCCATTGCCATCATCAATATCCCTAACTTTGGGCGCCTGATCCGTTCCCGTGTGCTTAGTGTAAAGCAGGAGGAATATATCATGGCGGCAAAGGCGGTCGGCATGAGTGATGCCCGTATCTTATTCCTTCACGTCCTGCCGAACAGCATGGGTCCAATCATCGTCCAGGGAACACTGGCAGTGGCAACTGCCATCATCGAAGCAGCCGCTTTGGGCTTCCTTGGCCTGGGGGCAGAAGCGCCAAATCCCGAATGGGGAAAAATGCTCTCAGATGCAAAGGCATACCTCATCCAGGCCCCCTGGACAATGATCTTCCCCGGACTCGCCATCATGCTCACAGTACTCGGCTTCAACCTCATGGGCGATGGGCTGAGAGATGCATTGGATCCTAGGATGAAGAGTTAGGAAGAAAAGGGAATGTGCATGCTCAATAAAGGAATTGAATTCTGCTCATGAACAACATATATTTGTACTACATCTTGTGGCATTACGCATATTAGGCATTGGTTGAATATTCCACATTTAAGTGTCTTTTGACTTGAGAACCTAGAAGATTGGCAATGTCAAAAAGGGTACGGAAAAAGATCTTCCGCACCCTTTTTTGTTTGATAACAAATATTCTTTAGCGCCTAATTAACTAATAGATTTAAAAGCTGCCTTGGATATTACATTACTCAAACTTTAAAAAGCCTGTTGATTGCAGTGGAAGGCACGTAGACTCCTGCGGGATTGCAGCGGCCATGCTGAGACCCCGCAGACGCGCAGCGGTGAGGAGGCTCAGCGTCGCCCCGCGGAAAGCGAAGTGCCTGTAACGGAAATCAACAGCCGCCATTAACGGAAAAACCTAATCCCTTCGTTTGAAGAATTAACAAAAGCAGCCTGATGGCTGCTTTTGTAATTTATTCCTCGTTTTCCTCTATACTAATCTCGTTTTCCTCTTTATGATACGACTGGAAGCTCGAAATCAATGTATCCAAATGCTCGACCTGTTCGTCGTATTCAATAATGGCAGAAATAATTTGCATCGTATGATAGATGATCTGCTCATCATCATTTTCCATGTTTTTATGCTGCGCCAGGAAGAAGGTGAACAGCTCCTTGCGGTCCAGGCAGATATCGCCTTCTTCAAAACTCACCTGAGGTTTCACTTTACCAATGAACTTAAGCATCACATGCTCATGATAGTGTATCAGACAGTCCAGCTGCTGCTGGATAGAATTCTGGAAATCCTCTGGCATCTGCTGCAGCTCGTATTCATGGCGGTGCAGCCTTTTCAGTGTTTCAAGCGACATTTTAACGGTCGAGATCATCTGTCTGTAGATGACCAGCTTTCTTGCTTTGACCGGACTGTCTTTTTTCAGGTAATTACGTTCTTCCTTGTACATAAGGTACAGCTGATCGAGCTTGATGACATCATCTTTCAGCTTTTCGATATCATTTTTTAAGAGCATATGCTCAGAGGCATGGCGGACGTTCAGCCTGATCCACTTTGTAATATCTTCTGTCGCATTGGATATTTTATAATACAGCTTGTTTTCATATTTAGGCGGCAGGAATACAAGATTGACCAGGAAAGCTGATAATATCCCAAGCATGATGGTCGAAAAACGGATAACAGCAAATTGAACAAAGTCATCACCAGGAGTCTCCATGATGGCGATTAAGGTCACCAGTGACAGGGCGATGGTTTTTTCAAGCTTCAGCTTCAGGTTGATAATGATGACAATGACGGCGGCAAGACCGACAATGAAATAGTTGTTTCCGAAAACAAGAACAAAGACGACGGCAATGACAGCCCCGATGATATTGCCCTGGATCTGCTCGATTACCGATAGATACGATCTGTAGATGGTAGGCTGAATCGCAAAAATGGCTGCGATGCCTGCAAAAACAGGGGTTGGCAGGTTGAAGATTTCTGATAAAAATAAAGACAGTATGATGGCAATTCCCGTTTTTAGTATTCGGGCTCCAAGCTTCATGCAAATAATATCCTTTCGTATTTATAATGGCTGCCTTATTACAATAGAACAGCAATTATCTATTTTATACTTACTTTAAACCGATTTGCTCATTGTTAAACAATTATGTACTATACAGGGATTATCCTTGAAGTTCAAGGGACAAATATGATAAATCTCCGATAAAATTCCATTAAGGCGCTTACATGAAAAAAGGGGCGCATTGCCGGATCGATTATAGTATATGGGCGGGAAAGGCCTTCATATGATCCTTCAGTTGTGCTGTGCATAAAAAGAAATAGGAAATAAATAAGGCCCGCTCAAGAATGTTGAGCGGGCCTTTGGCGAACCATCATTCTGTAGAAACAGAAGGGTCAGCCTGTTCTTTTACAGGTACTACCTGGAAGAAGTGGTTTTCAACGTCTTCAAGCAATTTGGACAGCTGTTCAGATTCTTCGTGCTGCCCTTGTTCCGTGAGCATTTTTATATAATTGCCGAGAAGCTCTTGAACATCTTCCTGCCCTTTTGAGGATAAAGCAGAGACCGTGACCTTTGCCCCTTTTGCGATCCTGCGCTGAAGGGCTTCCTTCGTGAGCCCCAATTCCGGCTGATGGCGGAGATATACGACTCCGCCGGTCATGCCCGCGCATATCCATGGTCCAGGATCGCCCAGGACAAGGCCTCTGCCATTTGTCATGTATTCAAAAGCAAATCCCTTAATATTGGCATGTGTCCCGATGTTGCCATGTTCTTTTTCAGGAAGAGGCTTTTTCAGCTGCCCGCCAATAATCATGTCAGCACCGGAGAGACGGATGCCTGCCCGAGCATCGGCATTGCCCTGGGCCACGAGGAGCCCTTTTTGTGCGCCGTATCCAAACCCTTTGCCGACTGATCCGTTGTAGAAGCTGCCATTCTTTCCTTTTGATTTAAAAATCAGAATCTCTCCGCCGAATGAAGTCTTGCCGATGCCATCCTGGGCACCGCCGGCCACTTCAATATGGATACCGGCGCTGTTGTAGGCTCCGAGCCCATTGCCTGGAATCGAGCCGCCCTTATATTTAAGGGAAACTGGCGGAAGGCTCTGATATGATCCGTCCAGCCGGTTTCTGACACGGTGGCAGGAAACACGGCTTCCCAGCACACGCTGTTCTGAAGTAATGCTCTGGTATTCGCGTGATTGGTGAAGCTCTTCTACGCTTGCATCAAGATATTCTGCGCCTACTGCAACCTGAAGCTGGTGGGCATCGAGGGAAGCAGCCGCTTCCTGGTGGCTCAATTGGCCAATCTCCAGGGTGCGGAGGAGGTAGGTCAGGTCAAGCTGTTCTTTTCCTTTTGCCTGCTCGAGGAGGTCAGAGCGCCCGACAGCGTCCTGGAGGTTCCTGATTCCAAGTCCAGCCGCCAGCGCCTTGAGTTCCGTCCCGAAAGCTGTATATAAGTTCATGATGCCCTGGACGGCCAAATCGAATTGACGAGGGACGAAGCGGCGGAGGCCATGATCTTTTGCCTGCGCTTCTGTTTCGATCTGGGTCGCAATCCCGACATGGCATGTATCCAGATGGCAGCCGCGGCATGTGGTACAGCCGATTGCAAGCATAGAAAGTGTCCCGAATCCGATTCTGTTTGCACCGAGGAGCATAACCTTCAGCACATCTGATGCACTCTTGATGCCGCCGTCTGCCCAGATTTCCACACTGTCGCGCAGTCCTGCTTCAAGCAGGGCGTTATGGGCGGCCTTAACGCCGATTTCAACCGGAAGTCCGACATGCTGGAGCGCATGGATCCTGGCTGCGCCGGTGCCCCCGTCAAAGCCGCTCAAAGTGATGATATCCGCCCCGGCTTTTGCGATTCCAACAGAGATCGTCCCGATATTAGGAACGACAGGGACTTTTACAGCAACTTTTGCTTTATCATTGGCCGTCTTAAGCTCGTGTATCATTTGGGCCAGGTCCTCAATTGAATAGATATCATGGTTGTTCGAAGGCGAGATTAAATCTGAGCCGATGGTGGCATTTCTCGCCTCGGCAATCTTCGCTGTCACTTTTGAGCCGGGAAGATGTCCGCCTTCACCCGGCTTCGCGCCCTGGCCGATTTTGATTTCAAGCAGGTTTGATGAGTTCAGCAGCTCTGCGTTCACCCCAAACCGGCCGGAAGCAACCTGCTGTCCGCGGGTATTCGGGTATTTGCCCAGCATATCCTTGATTTCCCCGCCTTCACCGTTCATGCTGACCATGTTCAGGCGGTCTGCACCTTCTGCATAAGCCCTGAAGGCAATCTCATTCTGTGAGCCGAACGACATGGAAGCAATGACAAAAGGAAGATCATGCGTGCCGACATTCAGGCTCACCTCTGAAGGCGATACAGGGGAGGAGGCAGGCTTGAAGCCGGTCAGATGGCGGATCGTTGTTGGATTCTGCTCCTCCTGTTCTGAAATCTTTTCCCCGTATGCTGTATAGTCGCCGGTTTTGGCAACTTCGCCGATGGCTTTCCAGATGCGCGGGAAAAGATGAAAGGTTTTTCCGATTCTTTCTTTTTCATTCTGGTAATCTTCTGCTCTCTGAATAGCATCTTCCTTCATGCTATCGAAATTGCAGGCAAGCTCTCCTGAACCGAAGAAGTTTACGATATTCAGTATTTCGGCTGTCTCCTCATGAAGCCCGATGCTTGAGAATAGGCGTCCGTAGCCTCTCAGCTCGTGGATCCCGATAGTAGAAATGACCTTTTCAAGGCCTTTTGTCAAGGCAGTGTACAGGTTTACAAGCGGCGTGGCAGATTCGTCCAGCACAGTCATGAACATATAGTACGGAGATATCAGATCTGCACCAAGTCCATAGCTGGTGATGATATCATGCAGCGACCGGATGGAAGCCGAACGGAGCAGGATGGAACAGTCCCTGCGGACCGCTTCCTTAACGAGCGCCTGATCGATCGCTGATACAGCCAAATGCGGATCGAGCCAGAGATACCCATTTTGGTGAGCCTGTGAATCATCCAGTATGAGGAGGGATTTTCCGCTCCTGACAGCGGCCACGGCATCCTCCGCCAAACGGCCAAGGGCCTCCCGGATGCCTTCATCTTCACTGAAAACAATCGGGATGTAGGCAGTCAGCTTTTGCTCCTGGTAATAGTCTGTCACCTGGTCATAGCTTGGCTGCTGGATGATGCCGGAACATTCGAATCCTGCTTTTCCTTCAATCAGGAGCGGAGTCTGAAGTTCAGTCACTCCTGAGACTTCCTTATCAGAATGGAAGAGGGCAGGGCGCTTCCCGATGATGGTCCTGGTTGAAAAGTGTTCTGTCTCACGGTCACGGTCAATGGCCGGATTGGTCACGACGGCCACACTTTCCTTTATATAGTCGGCAATATTTTTCCGCTCAGGGTTCAATGCTGCCAAAGGTGCATCATGTCCTAAAGAGCGGATCGGTTCAATGCCTTTATCAGCCATCTGCTCAACAAGCTGGACCTGGTCCCTTTCCCAGCCGAAAGCTTTGTATTGGCCGTTATGGATCTTACTTGGATAGTTCATTGAAATCGTTTTGGGCAGCCTTGGCGTTTCGAGCCGCTTCCTGCTGCCGTCCAGATGCACCCGCTTTGAGAATCTCTTGTATACTTCTTCCTGGTATGCATGCTGTTCAAATACTTCAAGAACATCTCCGTTCCATTTCAGGCCGACCTTTTCTCCAGGAGCCAGCGGCTTAGGCTCGTTTACATATTCGCTGGAAGGAATAATACCCGGTTCGGAAGAGAATAAATAAGAGCTTTCTGTTTCAAGCATCCAGAGCGGGCGCAGCCCAAGTGCATCCACGCTGAATACTGCCTCGTCCGCAAAGCGGGAAATGATGCCTGCAGGACCCTGGGCAAAATGGCCCCAGCCTTCCCGGATGTAGGTGTACAGATCCTGGAGATGGACCGGGTATGACTTGATTTCATTTACGATTGGCGGGAACATCACATCCATCGCTTCAAAAAGCGAATAATTTTCACGGCAAATAAACGTCTCAAGTGTTCTGCTCAAGTCCTGTGAATCGCTGCCGTCCTTCACGAGAGGGACGCCTGCAAGCTTAGCTTCATCCCGAAGCTTGGCAATTGTGTTGATTTCACCGTTATGCCCAAGCACACTGAAAGGCTGGACGCGGAAAAAGCTGGAGAGCGTATTGGTCGAATATCTGTTATGGCCTAGTGTCATCGTCGATGCGGCAAGCGGGTTCGCAAGGTCATGATAATATTTGGGCAGGATATCCCCTGCGCCCATTACTTTATATACGGCATGGTGCTGGCTTAAAGAAGCCACATGGACATGCTCATCTTCTTCGAAATCTATAATGAGGTTAAATAATTTTTCCTTAAGGGGCTGGCCCTCCAACTCTGATACAATGGCAAACTGCCAGAATATAGGGTTTTCCTGGATGGCAATCGGCCCAAGGGCTGAAGAATCTGTCACTTCGTCTGATTCAAATAGGATTTCAAAGCCTGCATCTACTAATTTTTCTGCAAGACTGGCTTTAATGCTTGAGCTTTTTTCATTTCTTGACATGAAAACATGGCCGACCGCAAAACCTTCGCGGGAGGCTGCCTCAGGATCGGCACCGGCGTCAGATAGCTTCTGCTTCCATAGCTCGCGCGGGATATCAATGTGAATCCCGACGCCGTCGCCTTCTCCGTTAATAAAACCCGCGCGGTGATTCATCGTGACAAGCGCGTCAATGCAGCTGAAGATATTCTCCCTTGAAGGGATCTTATTCTTTTCCATTGCGGCTACAATCCCGCAGGCATCGTGCTCCTGGCGGTTAAATTCAGTGAATAGGGATGGGCTCCAAGTTTGTGTCATAAATACGGCTTCAGCAAATTGCCAAGCCGGTTCACCTCCTATAAGATTTTTCTGTATACAAAATGAAATTTTGTAAGGTTAATTGTTTCGGGGAAACATATAAGGGGAAAAACAGACAAAGTGGGACTTTATTTTTCAAAAACACAAAATAAACAAAAGTGAGTTTTTCGAAAATTAGTATTTCTATCATATCATAAGAATTTTCAGAAATCAATTAATTATACAAAACTATGGATGGGGAATAGGGAGCTGGAAAAGGATATGCTGATAAAACCTCTTATTTTGTAAACGTTTTCAATATTACCTATATTAAAAAAGGAGCCGTTTCAGGCTCCTTTTATGCATAAAAAACTGTATAATTATTCTCCGCCCATTATGCTGAATGCATGATTGACTGCATGGAGAGTTGCGTGTATATCTTCTTCGGTATGGGCAATGGTTACAAACCAGGCTTCATACTTGGAAGGTGCCAGGTTGATCCCCTGCTCCAGCATCAGCTTGAAGAAACGCGCAAAAGTCTCGCCATCTGTGTTTTCTGCCTGCTCATAGTTTTCTACTTTTTCTTCTGTAAAGTAGATGGTCAGTGCGCCTTTCAGGCGATTGATGGTAATTTGGACCCCGTGCTCAGCCGCAGCTGCCAGGATTCCTTCTTCAAGCATTTGCCCAAGCCTGTCGAGATATTCATAAACTCCATCCTGTTTCAGGACTTCAAGGCAGGCGATTCCGGAAAGAATGGAAGCCGGGTTTCCTGCCATTGTTCCTGCCTGATAGGCTGGGCCTAATGGAGCCACCTTTTCCATGATTTCCAGTTTGCCGCCGTAAGCACCGATCGGAAGCCCGCCGCCAATGATTTTGCCCATTGCTGTCAGGTCAGGCTGAACGCCAAGCATATCCTGGGCGCCGCCATACATAAAGCGGAAGGCTGTTATGACTTCATCATATATAACGAGAGAGCCTGCTGCATGGGCAATTTCGTTAATCTGCTCCAGGAAGCCCTCCTTTGGTTCGACAATCCCGAAATTTCCTACGATCGGCTCGACCAGCACTGCTGCGATCTCGTCTCCCCATTTTCTCATCGCTTCTTTAAACGGCTCGATATCATTGAATGGGACCGTGATCACTTCCTGGGCGATGCTTTTCGGCACGCCGGCAGAATCAGGTGTTCCAAGTGTGGATGGCCCTGAGCCTGCAGCAACAAGGACAAGGTCGGAATGGCCATGGTAGCATCCGGCAAATTTAATGATTTTGTCTTTTCCTGTGTATGCCCGCGCCACACGGATCGTGGTCATGACGGCCTCAGTGCCTGAATTGACGAAGCGGACTTTTTCCATGCCCGGCATGGCTTCCTTCAGCATCTTGGCGAATTTAACTTCGTGCGGGGTAGGTGTTCCGTACAGGACCCCTGTTTCTGCTGCTCTTTTGATTGCTTCAGTAATATGAGGATGTGCATGGCCAGTGATGATGGGGCCGTACGCAGCCAGATAATCGATATATTGATTTCCGTCAACATCCCAGAAGTAAGCTCCCTGCGCACGCTCCATCACAACGGGAGCGCCGCCGCCAACGGCTTTATAAGAGCGGGAAGGGCTGTTTACTCCGCCCACAATATGTTTAAGTGCTTCTTCATGTATGCGTTCTGAATTTGAGAAATTCATTTTCTTCCTCCTTAGGCGTAATTCCCCCTCTATATTACCGCAGTTTAACGGGCAGTAATAGCCCCGCGCTTATAGTAAGAAAGTTAGGAAAAAGGAAGGGGCTGGGACTGAACTGTCCGTAAAGCCTTACTGGCTGAGTCAGCCCGCTGTGGAGAGTGCTCCAGAGGGAAGAAGTGCAGGCTATTTGTATTAAAGATGTCCTTTGGCTAAAATGAGTTCTTGGGGCACCGGCTTTGGAGAAGGCAGGATGCCTTGGATGTTTTGAAATATATGCCCTTGTAAAAAGGGATTGAACTGGAGGAAAACATGAAGGATGCCATCATTGTAAATGGCCTGCGCAAGGAATTTAAGGCCTATTCAAGCAGGGCCGGCCTTAAAGGGGCCTTCCGCGATCTGTTTACGCGAAATTATAAGATTGTACCTGCTGTCAACGATATCAGCTTTCAGGTAAGGCAGGGGGAAATGGTAGGCTACATAGGGGAAAACGGAGCGGGAAAGTCGACGACCATCAAGATGCTGACCGGCATCCTGGAGCCGACTTCCGGGGAGGTGACTGTCAACGGGATGAATCCGCACAGGGACCGGGAGAAATTCGTCCAGACGATCGGGGTTGTGTTCGGGCAGAGATCCCAGCTGTGGTGGGATATTGCCGTTCAGGAATCGTTCCGGCTTTTAAAAAAGGTTTATAAAGTTTCTGATGAGGATTATGCCAGCCATATGGACCATGTCATCAGGACGCTGGATATCGGGCCTCTCCTGGATAAGCCCGTGCGCAAGCTCTCGCTTGGACAGAGAATGCGCTGCGAGCTGGCGGCGGCCCTGATCCATAATCCGCCGCTGTTATTTCTTGATGAGCCGACGATTGGCCTAGATGTCCTGGTTAAGCTGAAAATCCGTGAGTTTTTAAAAGAAATCAACCAGAAATACAATACAACCATTCTTTTGACCACCCATGACCTTTCTGACATTGAAGCACTTTGCGAACGGGTTGTCATGCTTGATGAAGGCCGCATCATATACGACGGTGCTTTGCAGAGCCTGAAGGAAACCTGGGCTGAGGGAAAGGAAATACGGTTTGAATTTCTTGAGCAGGCAGAATTGGGAGCCTTGGAAGAGCTTACTGCTGATCTCCCGGTCGAATGGCAAAGGAATGGAGAAGACGAAGCCTTTACGGCCTTTGCGGAGGATAAAGAGGAAGTCATCTCTGCGCTGATTGCAAGGGCAGTCTCGGCCTACAAGGTCAGGGATATTAAAATCATGGAAACGTCAACCGAAGAAATTATCCGCAATATATACGATAAAGCATGGCTTGAGGAGGCAGCAATGGATAAGTATGTAGAAATGATCCGTATCCGTTTTTTGATGATGCTCGCCTACCGGACGAATTATTATACAGGCATTCTGATATACAGCATTAATATTGGCGCTTATTATTTTTTATGGACTGCGATATATGGAGGGAAAGAGAGCATTGAGGGCCTTTCCGTCCTGCAGATGACCACCTATGTAGCTGTTGCCTGGATGGCCAGGGCCTTTTATTTCAATAATATTGACCGGGAAATGGCTGCAGAAATAAAGGAAGGAAAAGTAGCGGTCGAACTGATCAGGCCATACAATTATCTTGGCATGAAGACTATGCAGGGGCTTGGTGAAGGCATTTTCCGTTTGTTCTTTTTCTCTGTTCCCGGCATGGTCATTGTGGCCCTGATCTTCCCGCTTGAATTTTCGGCAGACCCTTCTACCTGGCTGCTGTTTTCAGTGTCCATATTACTCAGCTTCTTGATCAATACCCAATTAAATCTGCTGACAGGGATTACGACTTTTTTCTTATATAATAATACAGGCTTGATCAGGGCCAAGCGCGTTGTGATCGATCTGTTTTCCGGGCTGCTGATCCCTCTTTCCTTTTTCCCTGTGTGGGCTCAGGATATCTTGAAATTCCTTCCCTTCCAGGGCATCAGCTATATTCCAAGCATGATTTTCACCAATGGCTTCACACAGGGGGAAGCCATCAATGGTCTGCTGCTTCAGGGAGTGTGGGTGCTGATCCTTATCATTCCGATACAGGCACTTTGGACCGCGGCGAAAAAGCAGATGGTCATACAAGGAGGGTAACAGCTTGTTTTATATTTCGATTTTCTTCCAATATGTGTCTCAGTATATGAAAACAAGGCTGGAGTATCGGGCAGATTTGGCGGTTGAGGTTGTATCCGACTTGCTGTTTCAGGCAGTCAATTTGATCTTTATCCTGGTTGTCTTTGGACATACCAGCTATTTGAGCGGCTGGAACAGAGATGAAATTATCTTTATTTATGGCTTCTTTCTTGTTCCGTATGCCCTGTTTTCTTCCTTTTTCAATATTTGGGATTTCAATGAACGATATATCGTAAAAGGCGAGTTTGACAGGATTTTGACCAGACCTGTCCATAGCCTTTTCCAGATTGTCCTGGAAAGGATGGAACTGGAATCTCTGTTTGGAGCCGTGACCGGCCTGGTGATTATGTTTTATGCGGGAGAGCAGCTTGGACTCAGCATAAGCTGGTATGATCCTTTCTTGTTTATCCTGCTTGTGCTCGGCGGTGTGATGGTTTACGCGGGAATCTTCGTCCTGATTGCGTGCATCAGCTTTTGGGCAGACGCGAGAACTTCCATCATGCCGATGATGTACAATATCGGGAATTATGGAAGATATCCGGTAGACATATATAATGGTGCCATCCGTTTTGTGCTTACCTGGATCCTCCCGTTCGCGTTTGTCGGTGTCTATCCGGCGGCCTATTTCCTTGGGAAGCATGAATGGCTGGCCTATTCTTTCCTGACGCCATTCATCGGTCTGGTATTCTTCTGCCTGTCCATCATCGTCTGGAATCAGGGAGTAAAGAAATACCGTGGTGCGGGGAATTAGAATGGCAAAAACAGCACTCTCTTAAATGAGGTGCTGTTTTTTTTATGTCTTCTGATCTTGGTGTAAACTCAAACTCTGCTGTTTTCTTTTTCGTTCAAATGTTTTATATCTTTGAGATAGTTTTGATAAGCAGCCGTTGCTTTATCCGGCGGCTTTGGGAGTGTTTTATAAATTTTATTAAGCATATAAACCGCTCTGAACAAAGTGCCGGCAATGATCCCGAAAGCAATAATGCCCGCCAATAAAGGACTCAGCATCAATAAAATGCATCCTAAAATTACAGCGAGCAATATAGACAGCAGCAGATACATAAATAACTCCTCTCACTTTAAAAATGGATATTCATTATTTTAACAGGATAATACTGGAACCGCACTATTTGTTAAAAGACAAGCCGGCATACAGGCCCTGCTTTAAGCGTATAAATCTAGGGAGTATAAAGGAGAAGAGGGTCTGATTTGGTCTTTTATCTTTCGCTGATATTGATTGCCTTCTGTGTATTGATGAGTCTGCGGACCTTGTTTATCCCCCATAAGATCCGCGGGAAAAGAGTCTCGTTTGAAAACTTTCTGTATCTTGCTTTTATATATGTGACGGTCATGATTGGCTTTGGGCTTATTTACGTTTTAATGGAGCAGAACGGTACCCAGGTTCTCCGGGAAAGCGCGGGAGCAGAAGGGGGAACATTTTTTCAAAGGCTGGAGACAGGTTTCTATTTCAGCGCCGTAACCCTTTTTTCAGTAGGCTATGGCGATATTTCCCCTATAGGGATCGGGAGGATGATCGCCGTCCTTGAGGCATTGATCGGCTACACGATTCCCGCAGCATTTGTAGCGAGGGCCGTATTCGACAGAGAGTCCTGACAGTGTCCCGGATTTGTGTTTGCGGCAGATTTTGGATAGGCTTATGATATCACAACGATGGAGGGATTAATATGCAGATTGAACTGGGAAAACAGGCTCCGGGGTTTGAACTGCCGGACGCAGATGAAAAGCCGGTAAAGCTGTCAGACTTCCGGGGCAAAAATGTGGTCCTGTATTTCTATCCTAAGGATATGACACCTGGGTGCACGACCGAAGCATGTGACTTCAGGGACAAGCATGAGGAGTTCCAGGGAGCGGACGCTGTAATCATCGGTATAAGCCCGGACCCAGCTGGCAGGCATGGTAAGTTTATTGAGAAATACGGATTGCCTTTTATCCTGCTGTCAGATGAAGAGCATAAAGCCGCTGAAGCATATGATGTATGGAAGCTGAAGAAAAATTTCGGCAAAGAGTATATGGGGATTGAAAGATCCACCTTCATCATTGATAAAGAAGGGAATCTGGTGAAGGAATGGAGGAAGGTAAAGGTTAAGGGCCATGTCGAAGAGGCGCTTGCTTATGTACAGGAGCAGCTTTCCTGAGTAACGGGATTGGATACTTGTATCCAATCTTTTTTTCATTTTAGTGTAGTGATTTGCGGGGGCCAATCGTCTAATATACTAAGGGTTAAATTTTCCAGATTGGATATTGGGTGATATGTGATGAGCAAATGCATTTATATCTTGCTGACAGATACAGGAACGATATTTTCAAGACTGATAAAGTGTTATACGAAAGCTCCGTATAATCATTCTTCCATTGCGCTGGACAGGCAGTTCAATCAATTATTCAGCTTCGGGAGGCGCAGCTATTTGAACCCTTTTTCAGCCGGATTCATTAAGGAAAGGGTCGATGGGGGCGTGTTCAAGCATAAGAGAAATACGAGATGTGCGGTTTACCGGCTGCAGGTTTCAGATTCACAGCATAAAGACATCCGGAAAATAATCCTGCAATTTGAGGAAGATCCGCTGAGGTATAAATATAATCTCCTCGGGTGCATCGGCATTATCTTTGGGATAAAATTTCAAAGAGCCGATGCCTTCACCTGCTCGCAATTCGTATCCACCATTCTTACACAGAGCGGGATACATACATTTGATAAATGCTGTGAAATGATCAGGCCTGATGACGTTGCCGGCATCCCCCGGCTGTCTTTGATATATGAAGGATATCTCCATCAATATTGGGAGAGGTCGCGAATGGCTGAACCACTGCATAAAAGGGCAGCTGTCTGGCCCAATTTAACATAACAAAGGCGGATGTCCATTCATTTAAACAAGTTTTGAATATCATTAGATTAGGGCATACCTCCTCAGATACTTTGAAGCAGATCCTTTCAGGGTCTGTTCTTTTTTTATGCTGGCAGAGCAAGAAAGTTTCGGCATCTGAAGAAGTGGGTATGATCGATTGAAAAATGTAAAAACATCCTTCGGGTGATATGATGAAGAAAACGAAGGAGGGAACGGGTTTGAAAATAGTATCTTCTCTGCAGCCGGAAAAGGATCTGCAGGATAAAATTAAGAATACTTTTCCGGATGCGGCTTTTGAATTTTATGAGAGTATGGAGCAGGCTGAAGGGGCATTATCCCAGGCTGAAGTCTTCATTACTTATGGCGAGGATCTGACAGCTGCGCATATTGAGAGTGCCAAAAAGCTGAAATGGATCATGGTAATGTCCGCGGGGCTGGAATTGATGCCGCTTAAGGAATGTGAAGAAAGAGGCATTCTTATTACTAATGCAAGAGGGGTTCACAGCATCCCGATGGCAGAGTTTGCACTTGGGATGATGCTGATGCACGAAAAAAAGGCGAAAAAGCTTATTGTCAATGAAGAGAATGAGGTCTGGGACCGGAATATCCAGATGGGCGAGCTCCGCGGAAAAACCATGCTGATCCTTGGAACCGGCGCAATTGGAAGTGAAATAGCCCGGCTGGGGAAAGCTTTTGGATTGAAAACCTGGGGCATCAACCGCAGCGGTTCGCCTGTGCCACATATTGACAGCCTTTTCAGCCTTGAAGAGTTGGACATACTATTACCGGAGGCTGATTTCCTCATCTCGGTGCTCCCCAGTACAGGAGAGACAAGACATCTGCTCAGGATGGAGCACTTCCGCAGGATGAAGAACAGTGCAGTCTTCATCAACTTGGGCAGGGGGGATGTCGCCGGGGAAGAAATATTGCTGGATGTGATGCAGAAGAGGGTGATTTCACATGCCTATCTGGATGTTTTTGAAACAGAGCCGCTGGAGAAGGGGCATCCATTCTGGAAGCTGGACAATATAACCGTCACTCCGCACTTATCAAGCAGATCAGCCATGTACCTGCCAAGATCCTTTGAAATTTTTGCCCATAATCTTCATACATATATACAAAGCGGGAATGACTATGTGAATAAAATTGATCCTGGGAAGGGGTATTAATTTGAAGATCTACACTAAAACAGGAGATAAAGGAACAACATCGCTCATATACGGAGAGCGTGTATCAAAAGGGGACATGCGGGTAGAAGCTTACGGGACCTGTGATGAAGCCAATTCGATGATCGGCCTGGCACTCAGCTATTTAAAGGGTGAATTTTTTGAGGGTAAAAAAGAGCTTGAAGACACATACCATAAAATACAAACAGCCCTTTTCCATGTAGGCGCAGAGCTTGCGACTCCTCCCGGGAAAGAGGTCAAGTGGAAAGTTTCTGAAGGTGATATCAAAATCATGGAGAACAAAATTGATGAATGGGATGCTGAACTCCCGCAGCTTGCCAATTTTATCCTTCCAGGAGGAAATCCTGCAGGAGCCGCTTTCCATTCTGCCCGGACGATTGTGCGGCGGGCTGAAAGGGAGGCCGTGCGGATTGAAGGTGTTAACTCATTGGTGCTTTCATACCTGAACAGATTGTCTGACCTGCTGTTTGTAACGGCCAGATATGTAAATCTTCAGCTGGGGGAAAACGAGAAAAATCTTCACGAAGAGGATTGAAATCAATCAGGCATCATACAGTAATATTGACAAATAGCATAAAAAGTTAGTACACTATTTATAAAGATTACAAAGTAAGAATCTTTGTTGGAAAAGAGGTGCATGACGGTGGCTCAAACACAGTTAAAAGAAGCGCTGGATACCTTGAAGGATACAGGAGTGCGTATTACTCCGCAGCGTCATGCGATACTTGAATATTTAATAAGCTCCATGTCACACCCGACTGCAGATGATATTTATAAAGCATTAGAAGGAAAATTTCCTAATATGAGTGTGGCTACAGTTTACAATAATCTAAGAGTATTTCGTGAAGTTGGCCTGGTAAAGGAACTGACCTATGGGGATGCATCAAGCAGGTTTGACTTTATTACAACCCATCATTATCATGTGATTTGCGAAAACTGCGGAAAAATCGTGGATTTCCATTATCCTGGTTTGGATGAAGTTGAACATCTGGCTTCCCATGTAACAGGTTTTAAAATCAGCCATCACCGCATGGAGATTTACGGCACATGCCCGGATTGTGCAAGCAAGGAAGCGCACTAATTCTATAACGCCGATAGCCTGCTATCGGCTTTTTCTTTTGTTTTAGAGGGAATCGGCGGCTTACGGATGTTTTGCGGATAAAAAAATAACCCAGCATCCCTGCTGGGCCGATTTATTCTGAGCATATTTATTGCTCAGCTTTTTTCTGTTTTGAACCCTTTCTGTTGTAGCTCTCATTGAATTCTTTCCCTTCGAGGGAAGGATCGAGTGTCAGCGGTTCATTGCAATACATGCACATATCCACACGGCCAAGCATCTTTGTATATTTCCCGCAATTAGGGCACTCAACTTGTACAGTTTTTGTTGAGAGCATGCCAATCCAGAAATAAACACCGGTGCTGGCGATGATGCAAAGCATGCCTAACAGCATGAATATAGTCATGACAATCGGTGAAGTCCTGAAGAATATTCCTATATACATAACAATAAAGCCGATGAATACCAGACTAAGCGCAAAGGTCCGTATTTTGTTGATCTTGCTCGAATATTTTGCCATTCTTTTTTGTCCCTCCCAAAGTATAACTATACCATATTTGCTTTTCTAAAGGATATCTGCAATACATGAATAATGATCCTGTCGAATAATGCTTGGGGACAGCAGGAATTCCTGGATGGCTGTAGAACCTATATGCTATAAAAGAAAAGCGAGGGGCCTTGCGCAGATGAGCGCAGACTTGGAATGCCGTGTGCTGCGGCAATATCAAAGTGCCTCCCGGGGCTGGTCCGGAGGATAGGCTCCGCTGCACTAAGTTATTGAAGTTCAAATTAATCTATCCTTATCTAATATTAATGGAGGAATGATGATGGAAGACATTCTTCGCCCTATTTATCAGGAACGGGCAAGCCAGGCCAACACGCTTGGAGTGCTGATCATAGAAAAAAGAAATAAAGCGGTCCCTGTTACAGATACCTTCGATGCAGTCCTGCTGATCGTTGTCCAGGAGGCGGAGGTGCCGGTTTTCGTGAAGCATTATACTTATAATGATAAAAAAGCAGCACTTCATATCGTAAAGGAGAGCCAGCTGAATGAATGGATCCTCCACGGCTCCAACAGGAAGATTTTTGATTGGCTATATAATGGGAGAGTCGTTTTTGACCGCAATGAGTATATAAGCAACCTGAAAGTTGAATTAAAGGAATTCCCGTTCTATGGAAGAAAGCTGAAGATGGGCGTGGAATTTGCGAAATTAATAAGGCGCTATATGGATGGAAAGGCATTTTTTGAAAATAATCATTATCTCGATGCCTATAACCATGTCGTTCATTCTCTTCACCACCTGGCGCGGCTTGCTGTCATTGAAAGCGGCTTTCACCCTGAAGTCACTGTATGGCATCAGGTTAAACAGATAGAACCGGAAATCTTTAAATTATATGAAGAGCTTGTCATCAGTGAAGAGCCATTAGAAAAACGCCTTGAGCTTCTTTTTCTGGCAAGTGAATTTCTGATCCATTCAAAAACCAAAATCGGGATTCAGCATCTCACTGATATAATGTCCGAAAAAGAGGACTGGTCCTTCAATGAAATGATCACCCATCCTGAATTAAGTGCTTATTCTGTTGATTTAAGTATGCTGCTTGAATATCTGATCGATAAACATCTAATAGAGGCAGTTGAAATTGTGACGAAAAGCCCTGGTTTGTATCACCGCCATTATCGGACGAAAAAATTATTTTAAAAAAACATTAAAACGTATTGACCTTTTATTATTTACTTGATATATTTATATCCGTCGCTGCTAGTTGTTCAGCAAAAACACAGTGGCTGACGGATTTAAATAACAACCTGAAAAATTATTTTTGAAAAGTGTTGACAGAACGAATGACACATGATAAGATAATAAAGTCGCTCAAGGGCGGCGAGGTTAAAAGAAGATTGTTCTTTGAAAACTGAACGAACAAAAACGTCAACGTTAATCTTATTTTTATCAGAGCTAAATCTTACTCTTATATGGAGAGTTTGATCCTGGCTCAGGACGAACGCTGGCGGCG
>NZ_JASHIV010000019.1:0-76837 GCF_030733525.1 Bacillus sp. MMSF_3328
TCAGCTAATGGTTCGCATATCCCAACGCCCATAGCGGACTTGCACCGCCTAGTTGATGAACATGCCCGGCACACAAATAAAAACTGCCTTTCCCAAGGCAGTTTTCAGATTCATTCCTTATACACGGCGGTTCGGACCGTCAACCAGGACAGGCTCAGACAGGTAGCGGATGCGCTCCATGATCCGGCGCGCTTTCATTTTTTCTTCTTCACCGCGCTGACTGTAGGTCAGATGATGCTCCAGCCCCTGCATATCAAAATTGGACGTAAAGAAGGTTGGCAGGTTCTCCAGCATCCTGAACTGCAGGATCGGTCCTAATACCTCATCCCTTGTCCAGCTGGACATCGTTTCGGCGCCAATATCATCGAGCATCAGGATCGGCTCGCGCTTGATGGCCTCAAGCTTTTCATTTAAGGTCGAATCTCCGATGCTGCTTTTCATTTCCCTTAAAAGCTCCGGGACATAGACGATCATGGACGAAATCTTCTTCTTGGCAAGCTCATTGGCAATTGCACCAAGCAGAAATGATTTGCCGACTCCGAACTTCCCATAGAAATACAGCCCCTTCTGCCTTGTCCCGGGCTGGTAATTTTCGACGAAGCTTTCCGCTTTATCCACCGCATCCAGTCTTGTATCCAGGTAAACATCAGCGAAGGAGGCGTTGACAATCTCTTTTGGGATATACAGGCTCCGGATCAGCTTCTCATTTTTCTTCCGTTCATCATGAATCACCTTGCGCGGGCAGCGGTTGTATTGGACATCAATGATCCCCCGCCTGATGACCAGTTCAGGATGATATCCCTGCATCATATTCTTGCATTCCCCAAGGCTTGGGCACTCTCTGCATTCCTTGCTCTGCTGGGCATACTCCGAAAGCTTGATCATGCTCCTTTCTGCCATTTCAGCTGTAATTTCTGCGCGGTGCTCCTGCAAAAAAGCTTTTACATCAGGATGGGAGAAAACTTCCTTCTTTTGCTGCTCGTACCTCTTTTGAAAGCTTTCATTACCTGCAAGTTTTTTCAATGTCTCATTGATTCTTTCCATGCTGCCACCTCCTTATTTCCGATACTTTTTAAGCCTTTCCTCTAAGGCCCGCCTTTTTGCCTCATATTCTGAGTCATTGGCGGCAGCTGCTTTTTGCGGCTGCTCTTCCTGCTGCTCATCAAACCAGTCAGGCAATGCTTCTTTTCTGATCGGCTTTTTCGCTGAAGCAGGCTTCGCCTTTTTGCCTTCTGCCCACTCCAGATACTGGCGGTGTTCATTCTTGGCCAGCATCATAGCTTCTTTAACCGTTTTAATCTGTTTTCTTGCCCAATGCCCGGCAATCTTCTCTACATATGCTTTCGTCAGCTTCATATCTGTTTTTAGCATAACATACTGAATGAGAACATTAGCAACGCCTGGATGCAGTTTCTGCTGAAACATAACGTCCTCAATAATTTGCAGATCACCTTTAGAGGGATCTGCCCCGCCGGAAATATCCTTTAACAGCTGGCGCGGGGAAGTGATCTCCATATATCTGATCAATTCTTCTTCCTGTGTTTTCGGCTCAGCGGCTTGAACCTGATGGATGCCTGGCTGAATCCGGTCTATCAGGGAAGGCAGCTGGTCCTGATGCTCAAATTGATACCAGTCACGTGCCGATTTCCGCAGTTCTTCAATATTGATATCATTATCTTCCGTCATTGCACTAATCAGGATGTTTTTCATCTGCAGGGCATCAATCCCATAAAGGAAGGACAGGTTGCTGATGGCTTCCCGGACCTTCGGGGTCAGGGCCGACTTGGGGAGAAGAGATTCATTCAACCCCGCTGCCAGCAGCTCAAAATCAAAGGATGAACCTCCGATTTTTATCTCTTCAGGGCTTGTTCTCCCTATGAAGGTAAATCCCTCTTCAAGAGACAGATCCCTTCCTGTATCCTGGTCAGGGGAGAAAGCTGCAGGATGGCCTGACTCATATACATCCTGAAAGGCTTTAGTCACTTCATCATAACCCTGCATCACGCCGGAATCATGGTCACAGAAAAAGCGCTTGAGCCTCAGAAACTGATTTTTGCCGATTTTGCGGTATAGATAAATGTTAAGCATCCCATCCAGGAAAAACTGCTCCGGACTCAGCGGCGGCTGCAGTTCGTATATAAAAGAGCGGCTGCCCTCCTCATTTTTCACAAAAGCCTTCAAAAGACCAATTCCTTCAAGCTTCAGTCTTGCTTCATAAATTTCCTTTAAGTTCATCCCCATGAAATTCATCAAGCTGTGATGGCTGTTAGATTGAGACCAGAGCCTGTTTTCCTCCAGTTCAGCCCATAACGTCATATATAGACTGAGGCAGGCCGCCCCGATTAAGGGCTGATACAACAAAGTCAGAACTTTTCTGTCATAATCATGCAAAAGACCGCTCGCGGCCACTGCATAGCGGTCAATCGGAAGCATTTCTTGCCAATGCTGGGCCATAGCTGCCAACCTTTCTACGATCTTCAGGAAACCAGCCAAAAAAGAGCCAAAGACAGTCTTTAGCTCGGCTCTGGCTGGAGGCACCTCAATGCATCACTTCCAAAAGATCATTGTTCTTTTTTGATTAATTCTTTCAACTCATCGATAAATACATTGATATCCTTGAATTGACGGTAAACAGAGGCAAACCTGACATAAGCAACCTCATCGATTTTGGCCAGTCTGTCCATGACCATTTCACCGATAAATTCGCTTTTTATTTCAGAAACCCCCTGGCTGCGAAGCTCCTTCTCCACTTCAGATGTCACTTCTTCAAGCTCCTTAAGGGCAACAGGACGTTTTTCGCAGGCCTTGATCAGGCCCCTCAGCATCTTATCGCGGCTGAACTCCTCGCGTGTGCCTTCCTTCTTTACGACAATGAGCGGAATTTCCTCCACCTTCTCGAATGTGGTGAAGCGATAGCCACATTTCTCGCACTCCCGCCTTCTGCGAATGGAACGGCCGTCATCGACCGGACGGGAATCAAGGACGCGTGTATTGTTATTCTGGCATGAAGGGCATTTCATACAATCAGCTCCGTATCCTCATTCATGTACTTGCTGGCCGTTTCTCTGCACGAAGGCCATTCTGTTTCTATCATATAAAAAACACATCAGCTGTACAAGCTTCCGCTATTCAGCATTCCTGCCGGAACCAAGATATGTAAGTTCTTTATCCAGTCTGCTGTAGAAACCTGTGATTTCCTTTTTCAGGGAAGGTAATGCTCCCGCAGGAGAAAATTGCTCAGTCGATATATTTACATCAATGGCAGACTCCATTCCTCTTACAGACACAATGGTGATAATGGCAAAGTACTTTTTGCCGCGGGTAATTTCCGCAGCCATTTCTCCATGCTCTTTGGCAGAGCTGATCATTTTCACGCTGGGGTCCTTCCGCAGAACGTTTTCCGCGGTTTCAAAAGCCTTATTAAAGCTGGCCTTATAGTATCTTGTGCGCAGATTCTCATCCCGATGGCTTTCGCTTGTTTCACACTGTTTTTGAAAGCGGCCGAAAACTGTCCGAAAAATTGACATTCATTCATCCTCCGAGTTATCACTTTTCTCTATTTTAACACAAGAAAAGCGCCAGCGCCTTGTCAAAAACGGGACGCTGCGTCCTGCGGCAGCGTCTTGTGATCTTGAGGGGCAGGAGCTGGGGCTGTACAGCTGCCATAGCTGAAAAAAGTATCTAATCTTTATAGAAGATCATGCTGCCTGCCCTTTCTTCCGGCCAATATAAAAAGAGGTGTACGGATACACCCCTTTGATTTGTCAGTTTATCAGTTTGTCATTTTTATAGTGCGTTTGCTTGAGCTTGCTTAACTTGAACAGGACCCATGCCGCGAGGAATTTCGATATTCTCACGCGTTTGAGCGCCTAACTCTTCCGCAATATAGTCTGCAGCAATGTTAGGATCAAGATCTCCGCATGTGTATACATCAATGCTTGCATAGCCATGCTCCGGGAAGCTGTGGATAGTTAAATGAGACTCGGAAATGATTACCACTCCGCTTACACCCTGCGGCGCAAACTTGTGGAATGCGACTTCGCGGATTTCTGCACCAGACTTTAATGCAGCCCCTACAAATGTCTGCTCAATAAATTCCATATCATTCAACTTTTCAAAATCGCAGCCCCATAGCTCTGAAATAACATGACGGCCCATTGTTTCCATATTCAAATTTCCCCCTTTTTAAAAATACAAACGAATTAATGAGCTTCTTCATTTTTACTGGCCAACAACTACCACGGGGGAAAGTTAGTCCAGAGAGGTCCTAACCCTTTAAGTAGCCATCACTGCCAAAATTCAAGAAGTTCACGAGGAATAGTATACTTTGTTTATATTTTTTTTGCAACAGGAGTTTTTGATTTTTTTAGATGGCTATTTTCCTCATCATTAGATGGTCAACCATTGAAATAAATCAGGACAAAACTGGTTTACTTAAAGGACTATCCTCTAATAATGGAGTGTTGATTTCCGTTCCAGGCACTTCGCTTTCCGCGGGGCGGCGCTGAGCCTCCTCAGAGCAAGCTCTTGCGGGGTCTCAGCTTTGCCGCTGCAATCCCGCAGGAGTCTTCGTGCCTTCCACTGCAATCAACTGGTTTTGGAAATTTTAAAAGGCAAAATCATAATACAAAAAAATAAAAAATAAAAAATAAAAACAGGGTACGGAAGAATTCTTCCGTACCCCTTATGTCTAAATTCAGCGTGCTTTAATAAACAAGCATTGGCTTACAATTTTCCGGTGTGTCAGCCTGCTTTTACTTCTGTTAGTTTTGCCATTTTTCCGGCAACGAAGTTGACGAGGTCGACGACTCGGCAGGAGTAGCCCCATTCGTTGTCATACCAGGCGAGCACTTTTACTTTGTTGGGGCCGATGACCATGGTTGAGAGGCCGTCTATGATGGCAGAGTGTTCATTGGTATTAAAGTCGACAGATACGAGCGGCTCTTCTGTAATATCCAGGACGCCCCTCATGCTTCCTCTGGCTGCAGCTTCAAAGGCATCGTTGATTTCCTCGGCAGTCACTTCTTTATTCAGGTCCACCACAAGGTCAACCAGCGATACATTTGGCGTCGGGACACGGAGGGCCATTCCGTGAAGCTTGCCCTTCAGCTGGGGCAGCACTAGGGAAAGGGCTTTGGCAGCGCCTGTCGATGTCGGAATGATCGATTGTCCGCATGCCCGTGCGCGGCGCAGGTCCTTATGCGGATTGTCGATATTTTTCTGATCGTTTGTGTAAGCATGGACAGTCGTCATCAGTCCATTTTCGATCCCGAATTTTTCATCAAGCACCTTTGCGACGGGCGCAAGGCAATTTGTTGTGCATGATGCGTTAGAAATGATGTCATGCTCATAAATATTTAATGCGCTTTCATTTACTCCCATCACAATGGTGACATCCTCATTTTTACCCGGAGCAGTGAGTATAACCTTTTTAGCTCCTGCCTCTAAATGGAGCGCTGCTTTTTCGCGGGAATTGAATTTGCCTGTTGCTTCTATAACAATATCAATCTCCAGGTCCCTCCATGGGAGTTCAAGGGGATCTCTGCTTGCCAGCAGCCTGATGCGCTTCCCATTTACGACAATTGCATTATTTTCAGGAATCACTTCGCCTTCAAACATCCCGTGATTCGTATCATATTTAATTAAATGAGCCAGAGTTTCAGCAGGATAGCTGGCGTTGATTGCTGCAATTTCAAGGTTTTCCTCCATAATTGCCTTTCTGAACACCATTCTTCCGATCCTTCCAAAACCATTAATCGCTATTCTCGCCATCATTATACGGCCCCTTCCGAATAAGTGTTATACTTATGTTGTTTACCCTTGCTATTAGTATAACATATATAAAACCTTTTGTGCTCCTGATTGTGAACATTTTCAAAAAGTCTAATTATTCAGAATAACATTTTTAGACTTCAGTTCAATATAGTCAGCTTTAAGCCTTTTATGAACGGAAATAACAAAGCACATACTATAAATGTTTTGTTTTTTAAACATAAAAAAGAGGAAGGCATCAGCTCTTCCCCTTTTCCTCCGGCAGCCATAGATCAAGCAGCCCGGATAACTGCTCCTTCGTCTCCTCAATGGTGCCATTATTATTAATAACCGCATCTGCCAGCCTGACTTTTTCAGTAAGAGGCATTTGAGAATTGATTCGGGCCTCCGCTTCTTTTTCACTTAATGAATTACGGTTCATCAGGCGCCTCAGCTGAGTTTCCCCATCTGTATAAACAAGCAATGTCTTATCTGCCAAATGTTCCAGCTTGCTTTCGAACAGCAGCGGTATATCCAGCACTACTAGCTGCTCCCCTTTTTGGATGGCCTGCTCTTTTTTTTCCAGCATTCTCTTGCGGACTGCAGGATGGACAATCGCATTAAGAGCCAGCCGTTCCTCTTCATTATGAAAAATGATGGCCCCGAGCTTTGCCCGGTCAATTTCTCCATCAGGCTGCAGAATCCCGGTTCCAAAGCGGCTGACAATACCGTTATATGCTTCTTCTCCCTTTTCCACTGCAAGCCGTGCTTCCAAATCTGCATCAATGACCGTAACCCCTTTTTCTATCAGCATGGAGGATACGGTGCTTTTCCCGCTGGCGATGCCTCCAGTCAATCCTATTACTAACGGCATATTCTGTCCTTTCCGGACTCGTTATATTTTCCAGATTCCGATGACAATCAGCAAAAGCCCAGGAATAAAAGAAAAGCGCTGCACCCAGCTGCTGTGGCTGAAAATGGTGCCGATTTTCATTCCGGCAAAAACAAATAGCGAGCTCATCGCAGCCACCGCAGCGGCCAGATAGCCGGGAGAATATCCCAGCATGGCGGCTCCTATCCCTGCTCCAAACGCATCCAAAGATAAAGCAAGGCCCAGCATAAATGCTTCAATCCCTGTAATCGTGCCTGATTTATCAAAATCGGCAGCCATGGGCTTTTGCAGGATGTTTATAACAAGGCCTAATGATTTAATTTCAAAATTGACAATCGTTTTCTCATGGGGAAGAACATCTTTTGATTTTTCCGGACGGAAAAACTGGTACAAGACCCAGGCTCCAAGGAGAATCAAAAGAATTCCGCCAAGACTCTCGGCAGCTTGAGGTGACAGAAAACTCTCGATCACATGGCCGATGGTCATTGCTGTTATAAGCGTTATAGCCGAACAGCAGGCAATAATTAAAATCGACTTTAAGGGTATGCTCATTTTCCTTAACCCATATGTCAAGCCAACACTGAAACTGTCAAGACTGACAGCAAATGCAAGCATAAGAAGTGAGAGTGTGTGTACCATGGATCATGCTCCTTCCTCCTGTAAATCGCTAGGATAGTATATGGAAGAAGCCAATCCAATGTTATTAGAAAAGCGGAAGCGGCTTGCCCAGAGCCGACAAGCATAGGACGCGCAAGAATAAAAGGCGTTCTTTGCCTTTAATTCTTGCGCGGCTTATGACTCGAGCACCTAGGAGCCGCAGCTGAATCGAAATGCGGAAGCGGCTTGCCCAGGGACGACAAGCATAAGGCGCCCAGGAATAAAAGGCGTTCTTTGCCTTTAATTCCTGGGTGACTTATGACTCGAGTCCCTAGCCGCTGCAGCTGGACAATCGAAATGCGGAGGGCGAAAGTCCCTCTACTTCACCTGGCACACAGGGCAGAAGACTGTGCCCCGCCCGCCGACGATGATTCTTTCGAGTGTGCTGCCGCATGTTTTGCATTCCTCTCCTTTTCGCCCGTAGACGAAAAGCTCGAGCTGGAACATGCCGATCTGGCCCTGTGAATTCACATAAGACCTGATGGTGCTGCCCCCCTTCTCAACTGCTTCAGAAAGTGTGGCGACAATCTCCTTATGCAGCCTGCCGATTTCATCATCAGAAAGAGAACTGGCCAGCCTTTCAGGGTGGATGCCTGCTCTGAAAAGCGCCTCATCCACGTAGATATTCCCAAGTCCGACGACTGCTTTCTGATCTAAAAGGGCAGTTTTGACCGCTCGATTGGTGTCGGCCAGCCGCTGCTGCAGAAACTGGGGAGTAAATTCTTCCGAAAACGGCTCAGGCCCCAGCTGGGAAAGGGGCAGACTCGCAAACTCCTCTCCCTTGGCAAACAGGTGCATTGTCCCGAACTTCCTTACATCCCTGTAGCGGAGTTCAGAACCGTCTGTGAAATGGAAGATAACATGGGTATGCTTATCCTTGTCCTCTTCTTTTGAATAGAGAGCATACTTGCCTTCCATGCGGAGATGGGAAACCAAAGCATAATCGTCTGTATAAATGATCAAGAACTTTCCGCGCCTTCCGACATCCAGGATAGTCTGTCCGGCAAGCGCATCGGCAAACTGCTCAGCTTCACCAGGCTGCTTGATCATCTTCGGCCAATGGATGGACACTTGCCCGATTTCTTTGCCGGTGACAAGCTCTTTCAATGTTTTCCTGACTGTTTCTACTTCAGGCAATTCAGGCATGATTCATTCTCCTTTCTTCTTTCTTCAGCCCGGGCTGTCGGGAAGGAAGAAAGCGCCCGGCTGTACCCAAGCGCTTGCTTCTTCCTTCTATTTTGCATCAAACCATGTCGGGCCGTATGAGAAGTCGACCTTTAGCGGGACATCCAGATCTACTGTATTTTCCATCACGTCGGGCACAATTCTCTTTAGTATCTCAATTTCTTCCTCAGGCGCCTCAAAGATCAATTCATCGTGCACCGATAAAAGAAGGCGGGACTGCAGTCCTTCTTCCCGAAGCCGATCGGCCATGTCAATCATGGCTTTCTTAATAACATCGGCAGCACTGCCCTGAATGGGCGTATTCATGGCTGTCCGCTCTGCGAAGCTCCTTAGATTGAAATTCCGGCTCGTAATCTCGGGAAGATATCTTCTTCTGTGAAGAAGTGTCGAAACATATCCCTTCTGTTTCGCCTCCTGGATGATATCGTCCATATACTCGCGGACTCCGGGATAGCTTTCCAGATAGCGGTCGATGAACTGCCCGGCTTCCTTCCTCGTAATCCCCAGGCTTTGCGACAATCCATAATCGCTTATTCCATATACAATTCCAAAGTTGACTGCTTTAGCGTGGCGCCTCATGTTCGAAGTCACTTCGCCTTCTGAAACATGGAATACCTCCATAGCTGTCTTTGTATGGACATCCTGATCTTCACGGAAAGCCTCGATCAGCTTTTCATCGCCAGCAATATGCGCAAGGACCCTTAGCTCGATCTGGGAATAGTCGGCTGCAAAAATGACCCAGCCTTTTTCAGAAGGTACAAATGCCTGCCTGATCTTTCTGCCCTCTTCCAGCCGGATCGGGATATTCTGCAGGTTCGGATCCGTAGAGCTGAGGCGCCCCGTTTGTGTGAGTGCCTGATTAAAGCGGGTATGAACCTTCCCTGTTTTCTTGTCCGTCACCTTCAGCAGCCCTTCAATATAAGTCGACTGCAGTTTGCCGAGCTGCCTGTACTGCAGGATTTCCCTGATGATCTCATGCTTATCTTCCAGCTTTTCCAGAACATCAGCAGAAGTAGAATATCCTGTCTTTGTCTTTTTGACAGGAGGCAGGCCGAGCTTTTCAAAGAGGATGACCCCAAGCTGTTTAGGAGAATTAATGTTGAAAGCCTCACCCGCGAGCTCGTGGATGCGCTCTTCAATATCGCCCAGCTTCTGATTGATCTGTTCTCCCATCGCCTGAAGCCTTTCAAGGTCGACTTTGACGCCCTGCGACTCCATATCAGCCAAAATAAGCGAAAGCGGCATTTCCAGATCATAAAAAAGCTCATACTGCCTGTTTTCCTTTAACTCATCTTCAAGCTTGTCCCTAAGGGCTTCCAGGGCTGCAGCTTTTCTGGCAAGATGCCCTGCCAGCTCTTCCTGTGCCGGAATCTTTCTTTTCGCACCTTTCCCGTAGACAGCATCATCCGTCTGTACACCATTGTACCCATGGCGTTTGGCAACAGAAGCAAAGTCTTCGATTGATTCTGACGGATTGATGATATAGGAAGCGATAAGAAGGTCAAACTCCACTCCTTTTAAGTGGATGCCGTGATGGCGCAGGGAAACCTCCGTTCGCTTGGCATCATAGACAATCTTCGTTTTAGATTCGTCCTCGGCCCATTTCTTAAAGGTCTCAGAGCTTAGTGCAAGCTCAGCGGGAATAAAATAGACCCCATTTCCGCTTGCAGCCGAGAAGCCGGCTATTTCGGCGGTATGATAATTCTCTTCAAGCATCTCGACATAAAAAGCAGTTTCGTCTGCAAATAAATCGTCCAGGATGTTTTCTGCTGTTTCAAACTGGATATCTTCAAGGGGCGCAGCAGTTTCTTCTGGTAATTCCCCGCCAATCTTTTCAAGTAGCGAGTTGAATCCGAGATCTTTGAAAAGGGAAACGACTTTGGCCTGGTCGTAGCCTGAATAGCCCACATCTTCTACCTTCACTTCAACAGGCGCTTCCCTTGTGATGGTGGCAAGCTCCTTGCTCATCACTGCCAGATCTTTGTGCTCCTCAAGCTTTTCCTTCAGCTTCTGGCCGCTCACACGATCGATGGATCCAAGCAGGTTCTCAAGCGTTTCAAATTCCTTCAGCAGCTTGATGGCTGTTTTCTCTCCTACACCGGGCACCCCTGGGATATTGTCTGAGCTGTCCCCCATCAGGCCTTTCATATCAATGATCTGGCCAGGCGATAGGCCATATTTTTCCCGGATATGTTCCGGAGTATATTCTTCTATATCCGTTATTCCCTTGCGGGTGATTCCGACGGTAGTATGTTCAGAGCTTAACTGGGTCAAATCCTTATCCCCGGAAATGACTTTTACCTCGAAGCCCTCCTGCTCTGCCTGGAGGGAAAGTGTGCCGATGATATCATCCGCCTCATAATTTTCAAGCTCATAGCGCGGAATTTGATAAGCATCAAGCAGATCACGGATGAAGGGGAATTGTTCAGACAGCTCCGGCGGAGTTTTTTGCCTGCCTCCCTTATATTCAGTGAATGTTTTATGGCGGAATGTTGTTTTTCCTGCATCAAAAGCAACCAGAATATGAGAAGGATCCTCATCCTCCAAGATGCGCATGAGCATCATCGTAAAACCGTAAACTGCATTTGTATGTATGCCTTTGTCATTATTCAGCAGCGGAAGCGCGAAAAAGGCCCTGTATGCAATACTGTTTCCATCAATCAATACAAGCTTTTTAGCCATTGGTCCATCCTCCTTGCAGCGTAGTTCTTTGAAAGCCCGGAAGCGCACTCTTGTTCAGCGCTGCCGCATCTTCAGCCAGTCAAAATAACCCTCACCCTGGCAGAAAAGTAGCTTAACAAAAAAAAACCGTTATTCTTCTTTCATTTTATCACGACTGGATAAAGAAAGAAAAATAACGGCGCGCAGCTATTTGCCTGCTAGTTTGTATACCCCATCAACAGGCGGGCATACGGCGAATCGGAAGGAAGCACAATAACAGACTCCCCATTGATCGTCTTTTTATAAGATTGAAGTGTTCTGTATAGAGAGTAGAAATCAGGATCTTTTGAAAACGACTGATTGTAGATGCGGGCAGCTTCTGCCTCACCCTCCGCCCGGATCGTTTCTGCTTCAGCCTGTGCCTTTGAAAGCATCTCTTTAACGTTCATGTCTGTTTCTGCTACAATCCTGTTATTTTGCGCATCACCCTGTGAAAGATATTCCTGTGCCTTTGTATCCCGCTCGGAAATCATCCTTGTGTATACAGACTGCTCATTTTCGCTTGGCAGATCGGTCCTTTTCATCCTGACATCCGTCACAACGACCCCATACTGGTCCCTGGACAGCATCTCATTCACCTGTTCAGTGATCCTGTCATTGATTGAACCGCGGGAAGAGGCTTCTTCATCAGTGATGATGTCCTCATATTCCAAATTTCCAAGCTCTGCCCTTACCACCGAGTAGATGAATTCTTCCATCCTTGACTCTGCTTTTTCCATCGTCTGGGCATTTGCAATCAGCTTCTTGGGATCCTCGATTCTCCAAACGGCATAATTATCAATAATGATCCTTTTCTTATCTTTCGTATTAATTTCCGCTTCATTGACATCATAGGTCATCTGATACTTAGGCAGGGAAGTGACACTCTGGATGAAAGGAAGTTTATAGCTGAGTCCGGGATCCTTCTCAATCCTGACTACTTCTCCAAACTGGCGGATAACCCTGTACTCGCCTTCCTTCACGATAAAGAGGTTGGCAAAGACCAGAATCAGTGCTGCGATGACAACTACAAGAAAAATTCCTGCTTTAATATAGTTTCGCCATTGAAACCCGTTTCCGCGCTCATTTATATTCACTACATTCTGATCATCCATTGCTTTCACTTCCTTCCTCTGCCGGTGCCTTAGGCTGCTCCTTCTCAAGAGGCCTGATCGGGAAATATTTCATGGTATTCCCGTCATCATTCATGATATAGATTTCAGCACCGGGAAGAACCTGCTCAAGCGTTTCGAGCACCAGCCTCTCCCTTGTGATATCAGGGCTGTTCTTATATTCCGCGTACAGCTTATTGAATACGGCTACATCACCAGTCGCTCCCTGGATCCTTGCAGTTTTATCTCCTTTTGCCTTGGAAATCATGGCATCCTCTTCACCGGCTGCCTCATTCATTCTCTTATTCTTATATTTCTTGGCTTCATTTATTTTAGTATTCATCGTCTCACGGGCATCTGTTACATTGGTGAATGCCTTGCGGACTTCATCATTGGGAAGTTCGACATCCTGAAGTTTGACTGCCAGTATCGATATGCCAATATCATATTTTTCAATCAAAGAAGTCAGCATCTCTCTGACATCCCCTTCGATTTGCGCCTTGCCTGAGGTTAAGGCGTCATCGATCTTGGAATTGCCTATGATGCTTCTTAATGAGGCAGAAGTTGCATCATACATGACTTCCTCAGGATTATCAGCATTAAAAAGGAATTTTTCAGGATTTGTAATTTTCCATTGCACCACAAGGTCTGCATGGACTATGTTCTCATCCCCTGTAATCATCTTTGTATCTTGAGGATGTTCCTTTACCTTCCCATCTTTTTCTTCATAACCGAATTGAAGGCTGAAGGTTTCTTTCGATAGCTTTTCTACTGATTGAATTGGCCATGGCATTTTAAAATGCAGTCCAGGCTCATTGATGCCCTGTTCCACTTCACCGAATGTCAATATGACAGCCTGTTCAGATTCGTCGACTGTATACCAGGTCGTGAATGCTGCAATGCTCAGTATGATAATCAGGACCGCGAGGCCTAATATCGTATAAATCCTTTTTAAACTGACCATTCCCCTGCTCCCCTTTCTGTTTTTATCTCTGCCTCTTAATACGGCTGTATAACAGAAAGGTTTCAATATGATTACAAAAAAGCTGAATAAATGGCGAAAGACGAAAGCGGGGTCTGCTTTCGTCTTTCTGGTTTGGCTCCTTGGATGAAGGGGTTTTTCATAAATGATTGTATCAATGGAATATTAAGGCACAATAAACACCATGTAAAGAATGTGTAAACTTAAATCCATATGTACGCATTTTATGAAATTTCCCTGTGCAGCTGCACTTTAAAAGTTGTCCCCTTCCCCACTTCACTTTCAACCGTAATGCTGCCTTTGTGGGCCTCAACGAGATGCTTAACGATTGCAAGGCCAAGGCCAGTGCCTCCGGAATTCCTGCTCCTTGCTTTGTCGATCCTGTAGAACCGTTCAAAGATCCGGGGAATTTCATCCTGGTCAATTCCCATGCCTGTATCCTTAACCTCAACCTGGACCTTATCTTCCTTTTCCTCCAGCGATACGGATATTTTTCCGCCCTGCGGAGTATAAGTAATGGCATTGGTCAGCAGGTTGATGAACACCTGCTTCAGACGGTGAGGATCTCCCTTGATCCACCCATTTCCCGATTGATCTGAATACTCTATATCAATAGCCTTATCCTTTGCTTTTCCATTCAGTATCGCCAGGCATTCGCCAAGCAGGCTGGAAAGATCCATCTCCTGGACAGAAAGCCTGAACCCCTGCTGTTCTGTTTTGGAGAGATCCAGCAGATCCTGGATGAGCGACTGGAGGCGGTCGCTTTCTTTCAATATTATGTCCAGGAAAGCCGATAACGCTGCTTGATCATGCATAGCACCGTCAAGCAGTGTTTCTGAAAAACCTTTAATAGAGGTGATCGGTGTCTTCAGCTCATGAGAAACATTAGCGACAAAGTCCTTTCTCATCTGTTCGAGCTTTTTTAATTCCGTTATATCATGGAAAACAAGCAGGATACCTTTCCATACATCATTCGTTCCGATGATCGGGACTCCATACACCTCAAAATGCTTGCGCTCAATTGCAACCGGGATCACCATTTGCTTTCTTGTTTTCTGTTCTGTCATGAAGATATCTTCAACCAGGTCGGTTATTTCTTTTTGTTCAATCACTTCATAATAAAGATTGCCGACATAGCCGTGAGGCTCCAGGCCGAAGATTTCATAGTATGGCTTATTCACAAGGCTGATATAGCCCCTGCTGTCAATTAAAATAAGGCCGCTCCCCATGTTTTCAATCAGGGTTCCCAGCCGGTCCTGCTGCATTTCCTGGGCCTTAACCATATCCTGCAGATTTCTGGCAAGGACATTGATCGAGGAGCTGAGCATACCGGTTTCATCTATATTATCCTCATACGTCCTTGCACGGTAATTTCCTTTTGCAAGTTCAATGGCGACGTTAGTAGCTGATTCAATTGGCTTCGTATATCTCGCAGCAATCTTTGAGCCCAGGAGGATGATGACTGCAAGTGCAAGCCCGAGGCTGACAGTCAATATCCACCAAATCTGCCTGTAGGCTTTTTTCAGCTCTGTCATCTGTGAGCTGAGAAATATATAGCCTTCATTTGCTCCATCCTGGATAATCGGCTTCCAATAATAATGCAGATCAAAGCCGCCTTCAACCTCGAAGACCTCCTCATCTCTGCCTGTTTTGCTTAGGATTCCCTGTATAATCCCTTCATGCCTGCTATCAATGCTTTCTCTTTCACCTTTGCTGTCATAACGGATGGTGCCGTCATCATTGACAATGGTGACACGGACACCCAGCATTTCCCCAAAATCGAGGATGGTTTTTTGGCTCAGCGCATCAATCCCCCCGCTGTCTTCAATATATGTAGAAAGCATCTCACTTTCCTTGATGAGCCTTTCATCGAATGACTTAAGATAATAGCTTTTAAACAGCTGGCCCAGCAGGAGGCCCAAACCTACCAAAACAGCAATGATAAGCGTGATCAGGGCAAAAAGAAGCCTTGTGCGGAATTTGGTCATCAGCCCTTCGGCTCCTCCAGTTTATAGCCCAGCCCCCTGATTGTTTTTATATAAGCCGGCTTTTTCGTATTCTCCTCAATCTTTTCCCGCAGATGGCTGACATGTACATCCACGATTCTTGTATCGCCTGCGAAATCATAATTCCATACAGCACTCAGCAGCTGGTCCCTCGTCAGCACCCTGCCTTTATTTTGGGCAAGGTAAAGCAGGAGTTCAAATTCCTTCGGTGTCAGTTCCAGCAGTTCTTCCGAGAAAAATGCCTCATAATGCTCCGGGAAGATCTTCAGCCCGCCTATCCGGATAGAATCAGAATCCTCTTCAGCCTGCTCCTGCTGCCCGGCCGTCAGCTGAGTCCTGCGCAGGATTGCTTTTACCCGGGCAACAACCTCTCTCGGGCTAAAAGGTTTTGTCATATAATCATCAGCGCCAAGCTCCAGGCCAAGCACCTTATCAAATTCATCATCCTTTGCAGTCAGCATGAGGATGGGTGTATGTATTTTTTCCTGGCGAAGCTGCTTGCAGACCTCTATGCCATTGAGCTTTGGCAGCATTAGATCCAGCACGATCAGATCCGGCCTTTCCTGCAGGGCGAAATCCTTGCCGGACTCTCCATCCATTGCAGTGATTACCTCATATCCTGCCTGTTTCAGGTTATACTCCAAAAGGGTGACAATGGATTGTTCATCATCAACTACTAGCACTTTTTTATCCATAAAGGCCTCCAATAATCTATATTACCCCTGTAAAAACCCCAAGTACCACAGCTCTATTATAATATATGGGGCCGGAGGAAAAGCAATAAGGAATATTCCGGGATAAGAAATATGATTTACAGGATGTCTCACAACCGGTGGACAGTCGGAGCATGAGATTTAAGCTAAAAAAGATTAAAAAGACCCGGAATGCTTCCATTCCGGGTCTAAATATTGTCTATTTAAAAGTTATCCAATGCGCTGCCTTCCATTCCTTCCAGGCGGTGTGGAGGGCATACAAGGAGAGAACCGCTTAATGCGAGTTCGCCTTCTTCCGTGATGGCCTCCACTTTGATTGTTACTGTATGGCTGCTTTGATTTACGTCATCCACCAAAAATAAAAATTCGATGACAGAATAATGGAACACAGGTTTATGATACTCAATCTCCTGTTTAAGAATATGAGAACCCGGACCAGGCAAATACTTGGAAACCGCCGAAGATATGATGCCATTCAGCATGATATTGGGTACTATCGGTTTTTTATAAGGCGTCTGGGAAGCATAGTCATGCTGGATATAAAGAGGATTTGCATCATTGGTCAAGCCAAGATAAAGCAGCAGATCCTTATCCTCTATTTTTTCTGTTAATGTCAGCTTTTCCCCTGCTGTTATTTCTTCAATTCTCCTGCCCAGTTTGCGCTTTTTTCCTAGAAGCAAGGAAGAGCACCTCCAATTATTGTAATCGTTTTCATTTATAAGTTTGATAATTCAGTTATTTATTTTCAAAAAAATCGGGGGTATTCCCCCCGATCTGATGTTTATCAAGCAAGCACATCCATCACATTTCGGACAGCTTCCGCCGATTTATCCAGCGCAGCTTTTTCTTCGTCTGTCAGTTCCAGTTCAATGATTTTTTCGATCCCGTTCGCCCCAAGAATGGTTGGAACGCCAAGATAAATGCCTTCATAACCATATTCCCCTTCAAGATAAGCAATGGAAGGCAGCACCCGCCGCTGGTCTTTAAGGATTGCTTCACACATCTCCACCAAAGAAGCAGCCGGAGCATAATAAGCGCTTCCGTTTCCAAGAAGGTTAACGATTTCTCCTCCGCCTTTGCGTGTCCGCTCAACGATTGCATCCAGGCGGTCCTTCGGAATCAATGTTTCCAGCGGAATGCCCCCTGCATAAGAATAACGGACAAGCGGCACCATGTCATCTCCATGTCCGCCAAGGACGAAGCCTGTAATATCCTTAACAGAAAGGTTAAGCTCCTGGGCGACAAAGGTGCGGAAACGCGCCGTATCAAGGATGCCTGACTGGCCTATTACCCGGTTTTTCGGGAAGCCTGACTCTGTGAAGACCGTATAGGTCATGGCATCAACCGGGTTTGTCAGGACAATGATATAGCTTTCAGGAGAATATTTTACAATTTCCTGCGCGACGCTTTTCATGATTTTTTGGTTGGTCTGAACAAGGTCGTCGCGGCTCATGCCAGGCTTGCGTGCAATTCCGGCTGTAATCACCACGATATCGGAATCCTTCGTATCTTCATAGCTGGATGTGCCTGTTATATTGGCATCAAACCCCTGTACAGGACTTGCTTCAAGCATATCAAGCGCTTTTCCTTTTGTAGGGTTTTCCATTTGAGGAATATCCACAAGGACTACATCCCCAAGCTCCTTTTGGGCAAGCAGGAAAGCTGTCGTTGCTCCGGTAAATCCTCCGCCGATTACAGAAATCTTTTTGCGTTTCAATGTCATGACATGTTCCCCCTTAAGGAATGGTTTGGTACGCAGCCTGCAGCTGGCAGGGCAGCGGCCGGATATCTCCGATTATGTAAGAGGCCGTCCTCGGATGAGAACAGGCCTCCTGAAAAGTTCCTGCTGGTTTTACTTCATGTTCTTGATCAGCTCATCGCCGAACTCAGAACATTTCACTTCTGTCGCACCGTCCATCAGACGCGCAAAGTCATAAGTCACAACTTTTGATGCAATTGTATTTTCCATGGATTTGACGATTAAGTTCGCAGCTTCAGTCCAGCCAAGATGCTCAAGCAGCAATACGCCTGACAGGATAACTGAAGATGGATTAACTTTATCAAGACCGGCATACTTAGGTGCAGTGCCGTGGGTTGCTTCAAAGATTGCATGTCCTGTTACATAGTTGATGTTTGCTCCAGGAGCGATTCCGATGCCGCCTACCTGTGCAGCCAGTGCATCAGAGATATAATCTCCGTTCAGGTTCATTGTAGCCACTACATCAAACTCGCGCGGACGTGTAAGGATCTGCTGAAGGAAGATATCGGCAATGGCATCCTTGACGATGATTTTGCCTGCAGCTTCTGCATCAGCCTGTGCATTATTGGCAGCTTCTGTCCCCTGCTCTTCTTTGATGCGGTCATACTGGGCCCAAGTGAATACTTTGTCGCCGTATTCCTTCTCAGCCAACTCATAGCCCCAGTTTTTGAATGCGCCTTCTGTGAACTTCATGATATTGCCTTTATGTACAAGCGTTACTGATTTGCGGCCTTCTTTGATGGCATAATCAATAGCTGCACGGACTAAACGGCTTGTGCCTTCTTCAGACACTGGCTTGATGCCGATTCCTGATGTCTCAGGGAAACGGATCTTATTGACGCCCATTTCGTTTTGAAGGAAAGTGATCAGCTTCTTCACTTCATCAGAGCCTTTTGCATATTCAATCCCTGCATAGATATCTTCCGTATTTTCGCGGAAAATAACCATATCAGTATCCTGAGGACGCTTGACTGGAGATGGGACACCTTCGAACCAGCGTACAGGGCGCAGGCAGACATACAGGTCAAGCTCCTGGCGAAGGGCAACGTTCAATGAACGGATCCCGCCTCCGATTGGAGTTGTCAGCGGACCTTTAATCGCAATCAGGTATTCGTTGATCTGTTCAAGCGTTTCAGATGGAAGCCATTCGCCCGTCTGGTTGAATGCCTTTTCACCTGCAAGAACCTCTTTCCAGACGATTTTGCGCTCGCCATTATAAGCTTTCTCAACTGCAGCATCCAATACTCTTGATGCTGAAGCCCAAATATCCGGTCCAGTTCCATCTCCCTCGATAAATGGGACGATAGGATTGTTAGGCACGTTTAAAGCGCCGTTCGTTACAGTAATTTTTTCACCTTGCATGGTTTCTCCCTCCAAATTCTTAAGCATAGGCCGTCACACATCACCCCGGCAGCAGAGACCAGCGGGAAAAAGCTGGCCGGAAATGCCGATCGGTGCGCGGTTTTCTCCAGGAAACGGAAGTTTAAAAGTGCAGCCTATCATTCTATCATGCTGCCATCCTATCCTCTTTAAAAAGAGGCATCCGAATTCCCTTCTTCTATTACATCAATTTTTTACTGAAAAGTAAAATTGTTTACTATATTATCCGCGTTCAGCAACCGGAACATATGTCTGCATACCCGGACCTGTATAGTCGGCGCGCGGACGGATGAGGCGGTTGTTTTCGTATTGCTCCAGAATATGGGCAAGCCATCCGGATACGCGGCTTACGGCAAAGATCGGCGTAAACAGGTCATGGTCGATTCCCAGGCTGTGATAAACAGATGCAGAATAAAAATCAACATTTGGCGGAAGGTCTTTCTCTCCTGTCACAATGTCCTCAATCTGTGTTGACATCTGATACCAGTGCGGCTCACCAGTCAGATGAGTCAGCTTTTCAGACATTTCCCTCAGGTGTTTGGCGCGCGGATCGCCTTTACGGTATACGCGGTGGCCAAAGCCCATGATTTTTTCTTTATTGTCCAGCTTCTCGCGAATATATGAATCTACATTATTCAATTCGCCGATTTCTGTAAGCATCTTCATGACGGCTTCGTTTGCTCCTCCATGGAGAGGCCCTTTAAGAGCGCCGATGGCTGCAGTGACACCGGAATAAACGTCAGATAATGTCGCTACACAGACACGGGCAGTGAAAGTGGATGCATTCAGCTCATGGTCGGCATGCAGGACAAGCGCCTTGTTGAAAGCTTCAACTGCGATATCTTCCGGCTCGTTGCCAGTAAGCATATAAAGGAAGTTGGCAGCAAAAGTGAGATCCTTTCTAGGGGCGATCGGATCAAGCCCTTTGCGCACACGTGCAAATGCCGTAACGATCGCAGGCATTTTGGCCTGCAGGCGGACTGCTTTGCGGTAATTGGCCTCTTCATTCATTTCATCTGCTTCCTCATCATATAAGCCAAGCAGGGACACAGCTGACCTCAGCGCAGCCATAGGATGCACCTTATCAATCGGATACATTTTGAAATGTTCAAGCACTTCCTGAGGAAGTTCCATATCTTCTGCCAGCTGGTTCTTAAGCTCTTCCAATTGTTTGGCAGTCGGAAGCTTCCTGTGCCACAATAAATAGATTACCTCTTCAAAACTTGCATTTTCCGCCAGATCATCGATATTATATCCCACATAAGTGAGCGTATCATCGATGATCGAGCTGATAGAGGAAGTAGTCGCCACTACCCCTTCAAGTCCTCGTGTTGCTGTCATATGAACCTCTCCTTTACAAATTGATTTTCCCCTTGCCGGTATGCCTGTAAACATGCCGGCATGTCCAAAAATAGCACCGGTAAAAGATCATTCTGTTCAGCCCGACCGAGCCTGTTGTGTAATAGACTGCAGAGCTGATGCTGCAGGTTTTTGAACAAAGCTCCGCAAGCCTGATATATCGAGCGCTTGCTCGGAACCAGTATTAAAAAAAAGAAAATGCTTTCATTTTTTCGTTGCCGCCTTTTACTGATTCTGGTGGCAGGAAATTGTAAAAAGGTTACGCTTACAAGTCCTATTATAAACAATTATCTGATATTTGTGAATGAAAAGGCACTCGAAATGTGAAAAAATTATTATTTTTGGAGAAAACTATTTTAGAAATTCAAATAGTCTCATTGCCATGTAAGCGATTCCAGCTCCGATCAATGGCCCGACTGCAACCCCCTTAAACAGGGATACGGCCAGAATGGTCCCAAGAACAAGCGCTGCCGTAATATGCGGATCCTCGGTCAGCAGTGTCAATCCGCCTTTTGCAATCAGCGCGACTGCCATTCCCGAAATCAGGGCAATCCAGGCGTACGGCGATTTAAAAGCTGCTGTCAGTTCCTTAAAACCGATATCTCCGCTTGCAATCGGGGCCAGTACTGCGATGGTAATGACCGTGACTCCCCAATTGACTCCTTTTGACTGCAGCACGGAAAATATCTTTGAATCAGCACCAATGGCTTTTATAGCCACCAGCACCATGACAGCGAGGACAAGAGAGTTATTTTTCGCAGCCAGCCCGATGGCCAGCAGCAGGATCAAAAAAATAAGCGACTGGGACATATTATTCTTCCTTCCTTCATACTTTCATTATTTTAACATAATATAATTAAGGTTTTTTATTGATTTGCCTGACAATGCGCACATGCTGCCACATTGCTTTTCAGTCTGGTCTTCCTCCTGATTCTGATGCTATTGAAGCTGCTTAATCGCTTTTTCTTTTGAAACATTTGCAGCAGGACAATGGACCGTCTTCAACGAATATGTCACTATATGCTGGTCCTGGCTGCTTTAGCGCCTGCCCCAAAAAATCATCTTTTTTCCGGCAGTGCCGAATCTTATTCCAGCGGGGAACGTAAATATGAAGTGATGCCTGCTGAGCAGTGCAGTACGGCAGAGGGCAGCACCCGGCGCAAATTTGAATATCCCAAGGAGGAAAAACGGTTTTGAATACTGTTTATCTGAATCGATCCCTGAGATTTATTGTAGTTATTGGAGCAGTCCTCCTGCTCCTGGCTGGTTTATTTTATGTTTCAAAGGTAACCTATCCGTTTATAATCGGATTCGCCATTGCGTTTCTGATGAATCCGCTTGTCAATTTCCTCGTCAGGAAAGGGAGGATGCCAAGGGCTCTCGCCGTTCTTATCAGCCTGATTCTTATTTTTGCCTTTTTTGCCGGTCTTATTACTCTGCTGATTGCCGAGATCGTCTCTGGTGCAGACTACCTGGCACAGGTGGTCCCGAATCATCTTGAAACGCTGATTACATATGCCGAAGACTTTTTTGCAGGACAGCTGATCCCGCTTTACAATCAGCTCACCAGTATGTTCAACAGCCTGGATACGGGACAAAAGGATACCATCCTCGCCAATATCCAAAATGTAGGCTCCAGATTCGGAGCGACCGCAGGATCTTTTATACAATCGTTTTTTGAAAAAATCCCAAATATCCTTTCCTGGTTCCCTAATGCTGCAACCGTCGTGATTTTTTCCCTTCTGGCCACTTTTTTCATCAGCAAAGACTGGTACAGGCTTTCCATCCTGGGGAACAGGCTGCTCCCTGAAAAAGCAAAAGCCAGCAGCGCAACAGTTTTCACCGATCTGAAAAAGGCCTTATTCGGGTTTGTCAAAGCACAGGCTACCCTGGTCTCTATCACTGCTATCATCATATTAATCGGGCTGCTCATCCTTCGTGTAGATTATGCCATCACGATTGCCCTCGTTACAGGGATCGTTGACATCATCCCTTACCTGGGCACAGGCCTGATCTTTGTCCCTTGGATTATTTACGAGGCCATTGCAGGAGAAATGAGCACCGCAGTCGGACTGGGAGTCCTATATGTCATCGTCCTTGTACAAAGGCAGATCATGGAGCCGAAGGTGCTTTCCTCCAGCATAGGCATGGATCCGCTCGCTACCCTGGTTGCTTTGTTTGTCGGCTTTAAGACAATCGGTTTTCTTGGCCTCATTGCCGGCCCTGTAGTCCTTGTCATCATCACGACCCTCCATAAGGCAGGCGTGTTCAGGGATTTATGGCTTTACATTAAAGGTAATGACAGAAGAAAGCCTGTATGAACTGGCAATGAAAAGAAGAAAGTCTGCCATGCAGGAAGCGGGGGAATAAGGAACCCGCTGCTCCAGGGCAGACTTTCTTTCTATCTGATAATCTTAATGTTTCCTCTTTGAATCCTGCTCCTGAAAATTTTCATCAGGATATTTTTGAAGAATATCCTTGAAGGGGGCAGCAGCAGAAGGAAACCAGTTATATCTGTAATAAACCCGGGCGTCAAGAGCAGCGTGCCGCCGACTAGGATGCAGATGCCATCCAGGACCGCATCTCCCGGAAGCTGGCCGCGGCCGAGCTGTTCCTGTACCCTGCGGATTGTCTCAAGCCCCTGCTTCTTTGCCAGGTAAGCACCCAGCAGGCCTGTACAAATGATGAGCAGGATGGTCAGCCATACACCGATGACCTTTCCTGACAGCAGAAGAACTCCTATTTCAGCTGCCGGGATGACGATCAACAGCAGAAGAATATAGCGCATTTCTTTTCCTCCAGTCTTGAACAGGTGATGGATTACATGCCAGAAGACACTTTTTCTAAAATACGTGCCTGTCCCTATTATAAAACTGTATGGCTTAAAAGACCAATTATGCAGGAACAGCACATCATAAAATTGATTTTTGACAAAAAAGAAGAAGGGCGGCAAAACCCTTCTTCTTTTCTTAATTACAGGACGCTGGCATGTCCATTATAGATGATGCCTCTGCGCGAATCGACTGTGATTTCCTGGCCATCCTTGAAAATGGAAGTAGCGTTTTCCGCACCCACGATAACAGGAATTCCAAGATTAAGGCCGACAACAGCTGCATGGCTTGTCAATCCGCCCTCTTCCGTAATCAAGGCACTGCATTTTTCAATGGCAGGAACCATATCACGGTCAGAGCCGACTGTGACAAGAATGGAACCTTGCGTGACCTTTTCAATCGCTTCCTTTGCATCCTTTGCGACAACCACTTTCCCGAACGCTGATTTGCGGCCGATGCCCTGTGCTCTCAGTGCTGCATCGCCAATCACGTGAATCTTCATCAGATTCGTTGTTCCTGCCTCGCCAACAGGGACGCCTGCAGTGATGACAACCAGGTCGCCTGAACCGACTAGTCCGCTGTTCATGCTTTCCTGTACAGCTGAATCGAGCATATCATCCGTCGTTGAAGCTTCCTGTCCGACCTGAGGATATACACCCCAAACCAATGAAAGGCGGCGTGTAACAGATTCTTGGGAAGTTACCGCAACAATCGGTGCCTTTGGACGATATTTTGAAATCATCCTTGCTGTATGGCCGCTTTCCGTTGGAGTGATGATTGCATTAACATCGAGATTCAAAGCAGTATGTGCCACAGACTGGCCGATCGCATCTGTGATATTATGTTCGTTATCCTTGCTGCGGTTAGAAAGGATTTCTTTATGATCAAGCGCTGATTCTGCACGGGAAGCGATGTTATGCATCGTCTGCACTGCTTCTACCGGGTATGTGCCTGCTGCTGTTTCGCCGGATAGCATGATGGCATCTGTGCCGTCAAAGATCGCATTGGCCACATCGCTTGCTTCTGCACGCGTCGGGCGCGGATTGCGCTGCATGGAATCAAGCATCTGTGTAGCGGTAATAACAGGCTTGCCTTGAATATTGCACTTTTTGATCAGGCTTTTTTGCACAAGAGGAACCTCTTCTGCAGGGATTTCAACACCAAGGTCGCCGCGGGCTACCATCAGACCGTCAGATACTTCAAGGATTTCATCAATGTTGTCGACGCCCTCCTGGTTTTCGATCTTAGGGATGATTTGGATATGTGAAGCATTATTATCTTCAAGCAGCTGCCTGATTTCAAGAACATCCGAAGCACGGCGCACGAATGATGCAGCAATGAAGTCTACTCCCTGCTCAATTCCAAAAAGGATATCATTTGCATCCTTCTCTGTAATTCCTGGAAGTTTTACAGAAACGCCTGGAACGTTAACGCCTTTTTTATTTTTCAAAGTTCCGCTGTTGAGGATCTTTGTATGGATTTCACTGTTGGCCTTATCAATCTTTGTTACTTCTAATCCGATGAGGCCGTCATCCAGCAGGATTTTTGAACCAGTATGGACATCGTCAATCAGTCCAGCGTATGTAACTGAAAATTTATCGGCATTTCCCAGAACTTCATTCATTGAAACAATGATATTGTTTCCGGCTTCCAGCTCGACTGCCCCGTTTTCCATATTGTTTGTACGGATTTCAGGTCCTTTTGTATCAAGCAGGATCGCGACCGTCTTGCCAGTGCTTTTAGAAGCCTCGCGGATGTTTTTGATCCTTGCTCCATGTTCTTCAAAATCTCCATGGGAAAAATTCAGACGGGAAACGTTCATTCCAGCTTCAATCAGCTGTGTCAATTTCTCAATACTTTCACTGGCAGGGCCAATCGTACAAACGATTTTCGTTTTGCGCATATTTCACAAACCTCCTGATATATTTGCACAGTCAGATTCCTCCTACTGTACCTGTGCTTGCTTCTGCAAGCCATTGCGTTCAAAATCCAGGGCGTTCCGGCTCCTTAATCCGATCATGAGCCGGCCCTGATGAAAAGGCGGGGAGGCTTCCTCGCAAGCCTCCGCCATTTTCTTTAAATGGAAAGCTCCTGTGACAGTTTGTACAAGTCAAGGTCAACAGTGTGCTTTCTGCCCAATGCTTCAATAATATCATAATCAACCAATTTATTCTGCTCCATGCCTACTGCACGGCCGCCTTTGCCATCCAGCAGCAATTCCACAGCACGGGCGCCGAGCCTGCTTGCCAGCACACGGTCAAAAGCAGTCGGAGATCCACCGCGCTGGATATGGCCCAGTGTTGAAATCCGGTTATCAGTGCCGGTGGCTTCTTTCAGCTGCTTTCCGAACTCATGCCCGCTGCATACACCTTCAGCTACCACGATGATACTGTGCTTCTTGCCGCGTTCATTCCCTTTTTGCAGACGATCTGCGATATCATTCATATCGTAATTTTCTTCTGGGATCAGAATGGTTTCTGCTCCGCCTGCAAGGCCAGCCCAAAGGGCGATATCTCCTGCATTCCGGCCCATAACCTCAATGATGAAGGTTCTTTCATGAGATGTAGCTGTATCGCGGATTTTGTCGATCGCATCAATAACTGTATTCAAAGCCGTGTCAAAGCCGATTGTAAATTCTGTACCAGGGATATCATTGTCGATTGTGCCCGGCACCCCTACACAAGGATATCCTTGCTCAGTCAGGGCTTTGGCGCCCATGTAGGAGCCATCCCCGCCGATTACGACAAGGCCGTCAATGCCATGCTTTTTGAGCTGATCGATCCCCTTTTGCTGTCCTTCTTTTGTCTTGAACTCTTCGCATCTTGCTGAATAAAGCATTGTGCCGCCGCGGTGAATAATATCGCCGACTGAACCAAGCTCCAGTTTCTTGATATTTCCGCTGATCAAGCCTGCATATCCGCCGAAAACGCCATATACTTCAATTTCATGGAAGATCGCCTTTCGGACTACGGCACGCACAGCTGCATTCATTCCGGGAGCGTCCCCTCCGCTTGTTAATACGCCAATTCGTTTCAACATAATCACCTCATTAATTGTCAATAGCAATAAACTATGTAAATGGATAAAATAGGAAAGATCTATATTTGAGAGGATAGTTCATACCCTCTTATTATAAACATAATAGCAGGGAATATTTCTAAAATACCATGAAGAATGGTCTATCTCAACTTAATCCTGCACGAAACAGCAAAAGACGGAATTATCGCTAAAATGAAAGCGTTTAACCTTTAGCCGGACGACTTTTCCCATGTGGAGTAAAAGAAAAACGTGCTGGAAGCACGTTTTTTAATTTACCCCAATATAGTCATTCAAAAACGAGTATTCACCGATCGACTTATATTTTTCATATCTTTGGCTGACAAGCTGCTCCACCGGCAAGCCTTTCAACTCCTTCAGTGCAGAGTACAAGATGCTTTCGATTTCGAAGGCCTGTCCTCTCGCATCTTTATGAGCTCCCCCTTTGATTTCCGGGATCACTTCGTCTACAACTCCAAGCTCTTTCAGATCCGGAGCGGTGATTTTCATTGACTCTGCCGCCCTTTTCGCCTGGGCTGCATCTTTCCAGAGAATTGCTGCTGCCCCTTCTGGTGAGATGACGGAGTAGGTGGAGTTTTCAAGCATCATAATGCGGTCCCCGACTCCCAATGCCAGGGCACCTCCGCTGCCGCCTTCACCGATGACGACACAAAGGACGGGCACCGTGAGGCCAGCCATTTCAAATAGATTTCGGGCAATGGCTTCGCTCTGTCCCCGCTCTTCTGCTGCCTTCCCGGGATAAGCGCCTTTCGTGTCAATGAAGCAAATGATCGGACGGCCAAACTTCTCCGCCTGCTTCATCAAACGGAGTGCCTTGCGGTATCCTTCAGGATGAGGCATCCCGAAATTCCTGCGTATATTTTCCTTGGTATCCTTGCCGCGCTGCTGGCCGATTACCGTGACAGGAAGTCCCCTGAACTTTGCAATACCTCCAACAATGGCTTCATCATCCCCAAAGGCCCTGTCTCCATGGCACTCAAAAAAGTCAGTAAAGATGTGGGATATATAATCAAGCGTCGTTGGCCGGGAAGGATGGCGTGCAATCTGCACCCTGTCCCAAGGCTTCAGATTCTCATAAATATCCTTCTCCAGCTTCTCAAGGCGGTTCTCAAGCTTGGTTATTTCGGCAGAAAGGTCGACTTCTGCATCTTTTGTAAAATCCTTCAGCTCGGCAATTTTCTTTTTCAGTTCGACGACCGGCTTTTCAAATTCAAGTTCTCCTACCATTCGAAGTCACCTCCTTGATGAATGCTGAGTATGTTGGCTACTTTCTCCTTCAGCTCCGTCCTTGAAACCACTGCATCAAGCTGGCCATGCTTAAGCAGGAATTCAGACGTCTGAAAATCTTCAGGCAGTTCTTCCCTTATCGTCTGTTCAATGATCCTCCTGCCCGCAAAGCCGATCAGTGCTCCAGGCTCTGCCAAATTGTAATCCCCCAGTGAGGCAAAGCTTGCTGAAACGCCTCCTGTAGTAGGATGGGTCATGATCGAGATAATCAGGCCGCCATTATCGCTGAAGCGTTTCAGCGCAACGCTGGTCTTGGCCATCTGCATAAGGCTGAGTACCCCTTCCTGCATCCTTGCCCCGCCGGAAGCAGTGAAAATGATGAACGGAACAGCCAGCTCATCCGCTTTTTCAATTGCCCGGGTGATCTTCTCCCCGACTACAGATCCCATGCTTCCCATCCGGAAAGTCGAATCCATTACAGCCACAGAAACTTTCATGCCTTCTACTTCACCAGTCCCCGTTACGACAGCCTCATTGATGCCTGTCTTTTTGCGGTCTTTCTCCAGCTTCTCTACATAATCCGGAAAGCCAAGCGGATTTTCAGAAATCATATTAGCATTAAGCTCTTCAAAAGTATGCGGATCGAGGAAGCTGTTAAGCCGCTCACGGGAATTCATGGAATGATGGTGCTGGCAATGGAAGCACACTTTTAAATTTTTGGACAGCTCTTTCGTATACATGATCTTTTTGCAATTAGGACATTTCGTCATAATTCCCTCTGGAACATCATGCTTTGCGGTTTCCGAAGGTATGGTTGCATATTTCTTCTTTTTTGGTTTACTGAATATATCTTTAAGCAAGGTGAACCTCCCCCATTCGTTACATAAGCAATTAATATCAGGCAAATGCCTCAGGAACTATCAGCCCCAATATACTTAAATACTGCTTAAGATCCAGTGGTCAGACCACCGATCTAAAAAACGAAGCCTTTTCAGGCGCTTCGTATGTTTGTCCCTATCAATATAGAACAATCGCTTTGCAGAATCTGCAAAAAACTGTCACCGCTGAATCGACAATTTCCTCAAATCCCGGTACACTCTTCTGACTTCTGATTCTTTCCGGGTTGAAAGAGCGTCGATAAGATTTGTATACTCTTCGAGTGTGGCATCGGCTCCTTGCAGATGCAGTGAATTGTAATAATCCTTCAGGATCAGCCACATTCTGATGAACAGATGGTTATCCGCCAGGCTGACAATTTTGTAAAAAAAATCATCATCTGCAAAAGCAGATGAATCCACCCACTTCCGCAGCTCCAGAAGCTGGTCATCTTCTGCCTTGCGCATGACCAGCCACAGGCAGTCCATCTCAATCAGGTACTTGGTTTCCCTGACATCATGCTTTGATCTTTCATCCTGCAGGATGAATGTACTCAATAATTGTACAAGCTGGTGCCCCCTGAAGTCACGGATGAATGTCCCTTCCCCGCGCCTTGTCTCAATAAGGCCAAGCAGTTCAAGCGCCCGCAGCGCTTCCCGGACGGAAGAGCGCCCGACATTCAGGCGCTCTGTCAGTTCCCGTTCAGAAGGCAATTTGTCCCCAGGCTTCAAGCCATCCTCCTGGATCATCGATCTTAATTCTTTCACGATTTCAACATATACTTTGGAGCCTTCCGACAAATTCACGCTCTCTGATCACTCACTTTTTCCAATGACTGCAAGTCTGCTTGTTTTTGCCTTTACTTCTTCAGGATCCACTTTGATCCTGGCTACGCCCGTCTCCATGGCTGCCCTCGCTACCGCTGCAGCCACCGCCGGCGCAACCCTCGGATCAAACGGTCCCGGAATGACGTAGTCTGCAGTCAGCTCTTCTGTGCTGACCAGGCTTGCAATTGCTTCGACCGCAGCCACTTTCATTTTCTCATTTATATGTGTTGCCCTCACATCCAGGGCTCCGCGGAAGATTCCGGGAAAAGCAAGGACATTATTCACCTGGTTAGGGAAATCCGACCTTCCGGTGCCCACAACCATTGCGCCTGCCTCTTTTGCTTCTTCAGGCATGATCTCCGGATTAGGATTGGCCATCGCAAAAATAATAGGATCCTGCTTCATCGACCTGACCATGTCTGCTGTCAGAGCTCCTTCTGCAGAAACTCCAATAAATACGTCTGCATCGACAATGACATCTGCCAGGCTTCCTTGCTTATTGTCGCGGTTCGTATATTTCGCCACTTCATTTTTAATATCATTCATGCCCTGCGGACGGCCTTCGAAAATGGCGCCTTTTGTATCGCACATGATAATGTCCCTGACGCCATAGCTGTACAGCAGCTTAATGATGGCAATTCCGGCAGCGCCTGCACCATTAGCTACAACTTTGACCTCATTCATCTTCTTTCCTGCAAGCTTAAGGGCATTGACCATCCCTGCAACTGTCACAATAGCTGTGCCATGCTGATCATCGTGGAAGATTGGTATATTGGTTTCTTTTTTCAGCCTTTCTTCAATCACGAAGCAATTAGGAGCCGCAATATCCTCCAAATTGACGCCCCCGAAGGTTGGCTCAAGAAGCTTTACAGTTTCAACGATTTTATCAATATCGGTTGTATTCAGGCAGATGGGAAAAGCATCAACGCCTGCAAAGCTTTTAAAAAGGACCGCTTTCCCTTCCATTACAGGAAGCGCAGCCTCCGGGCCGATGTTGCCGAGTCCAAGCACGGCTGTACCGTCTGATACTACAGCAACCATATTGCCCTTCATTGTATACTCGTATACTGTTTCCGGTTTATCATATATCGCCTTGCACGGCTCAGCCACTCCCGGCGAATAAGCAAGGCTCAGATCCTTGGCATTACGTACCTGGACCTTGGATTTCGACTCCAGCTTTCCCTGGTTTTCGCGGTGCATATGCAAAGCTTCTTCTCTTAGTGTCAAAACGGCTCACTCCTTCGTTTATGCAGAAAGGTTTCATTTGCTATATTATTAAATGACTTATTTTAGTGGTCAGACCAGTCAATCTATTTACCAATATAACATATCCTGATTTGATGTAAAGACAAAACAACCGGTCCAAATGACGTATTTTCGTCCGTTTCTGCCTAATTTCAGGACGACTTGCTGCTGTAACCTTTCTGCCGGAAGAAGCAAAATTCCTGCCTGAAACAGGCAAGAATCCCACTATTTTATAATTACATTTTCAGTGCCGAGCACGCTGCCCAGATCTTTGAGCAGCTTTTCTGTGGCATCTGCTCCGTTTCCTTCTGCCAGGCGGATCGTCTTTTGAGATCCTGCATAATGAAGGACGACCGGAACTGATCCAGGATTCCTCCCCAGGATAGCTTTGAGCTCTTTCAGGCCTTCAGGTGTTTCTATATCTTCAGGGACCTTCAAATATAAGGTCCTCTCATGCTTGCCTGCTTCTGCTGCTGCCTGTCCCATATCTGCGGCACGGTTCACAATAAACTGCCTCTTTCCATCCCGCTCCTCGGCTTTGCCTTCCAAGAGAAGGATAGCTCCCTGCTTCAGAAGTGCAGAATCCCTTTTATATACCGCAGGGAATACAACTGCCTCCATTTCTCCGCTCTGGTCATTCAGGGACAGGAAAGCCATGGCCTCTCCCTTCTTCGTCCTGATTTTTTTTACTTCTGAAAGATAAGCGGCAGTTCTTATATTCCGGCTGCCAGGTTCCATATCTGCCAGCTGTGTGACACCGAGGGAGGCAAAACTGGCAGCATAAACGGAAACAGGATGGTCTGACAGATAAAGTCCGAGATACTCTTTTTCATACTGAAGCTTATCTTCAATGCGGATGGGGTCATTTTCCGCGTACTTCGGCTTGATGGAAAATTCATCTTCAGAGAAGAAATCCTCCTGGCCGGACTCATCCGGCTTAACCAGTTCTGCATGCTCAATCGCTATATCCAGAGTGGCAAGCAAAACAGCGCGGTCCTCCCCGAATTCGTCGAAGCTGCCGGAATGCACAAATGCCTCCAGAATTTTTCGTGTGGCTGATTTTGCAGGTACCCTGATGCAAAAATCAAACAAATCCTCAAAACGCTTCTGCCTTCGGGCGTGAAAGACATCCTTCAGGACAGAGGCGCCTATCCCTTTCACTGCTGCAAGGCTGTAGCGGATGCCGCCGCTTTCTGCCTGGAAGGAATAGCCGCTCGAATTGATTGATGGCGGAAGAAGCGTGAGCCCCAGATGCTTCAGCTCACGAATATACTGGGCAAGCTTATCTTCATTGCCTGAAGCCTGTGAAAGGAGTGCAGCCATAAAGTTCAAAGGATAATTAGCTTTCAAATAGGCAAGCTGGTAAGCGATAAAGCTGTAGGCGACAGCGTGGCTTCTGTTAAAGCCGTAATTTGCAAATCGCACAATCAGGTCATAAACTTCCTGAGCTGTTTTCTCGTCATAGCCGCTGCTCACAGCACCTGATGCAAAATGGGCCCTCTCCCGGTCCAGCACATCCTTCTGCTTTTTGCTCACAGCCCTTCTCAGCAAATCTGCTTCTCCCAAAGAGAAGCCGGCCATCTTGGAAGCAATCTGCATGATTTGCTCCTGGTAGACAATGACTCCGTAAGTTTTTTCTAAATACGGCTTCAAATCCGGATGCGGGTAAGAAATCGGCTCTTTCCCATGCTTCCTGTTAATGAAGGATGGGATATTCTCCATCGGTCCCGGCCTGTATAGTGCATTGACCGCCACAATATCTTCAAAGCGGGTCGGCTTCAGCTTCTTGAGTACATTCCGCATCCCATCAGATTCAAGCTGGAAGACACCTGTCGTCTCCCCGGAGCTAAGAAGCCGGTATGTCTTTTCATCATCCAGGGGGATCTTTTTTATATCAGGTTTCTTTCCTGTTTTCCGCTGAATGGAGGATAAAATCGTTTCAATAAGGGAAAGATTGCGCAGCCCCAGGAAGTCCATTTTTAAAAGGCCGGCAGCCTCCAGATGCTCCATTGAGTATTGCGTCAAATAGACTCCTTCATGGCCCTGCTGGATTGGAACCACATTAACAAGGGGAAATTCGCTGATAACCACACCTGCAGCGTGTGTGGATGTATGCCTTGGAAGCCCTTCGATTTTCAGCGCTGTTTCAAATAACCTCTTATTCAGGCTGGATTCAGCCGTAAACGCCCGCAGCTGTTCTGATTCTTTGTAGGCTGTTTTCAGGTTTGTGCCTGGTCGGGACGGGATCAGGCGAGAAACCTGCTCAAGCTCTTTTGCATTCAGGCCGAATACCCTTCCGGTATCCCGCATTGCCGCTTTGGCTGCCAGCGTGCCGAAAGTGATAATCTGGGCCACATGGAGCTCTCCGTATTTTTTTGCGACGTATCTGATGACCTCATCCCTTCTATGGTCCGGAAAGTCTATATCAATATCTGGCATGGATATCCGCTCCGGATTAAGAAAGCGCTCAAACAGGAGCTCATGCTCAATTGGGTCAGCATCGGTTATATAAAGGACGTAAGACACCATGGATCCGGCCGCAGATCCCCGGCCGGGGCCAGTTAGGATGCCGTTTTCTCTGGAGAATTTGATGAAATCCCAGACAATCAGAAAATAATCGCTGAACTTCATTTTTTTAATGATGCCTAACTCATATAGAAGGCGTTGGCGATGGACTTCCGAAGCCTCGGGATAGCGCTCCGCAAATCCCTTCCAGCACAGCTCTTCCAGCAGTGTATCCGCATCCCCCTCCGGGACAGGGTATTTTGGCAGATGCTTCTTATCAAGCTCCAGCATGACATTGCACTGCTCCATAATTTTAATGGTGTTCTCCAGTGCTTCAGTGCTTTCTGTAAAAACCTCTGACATTTCTTCTGCTGTCTTAAGATAATATTCATCGCTTTGAAGACGGAAGCGGTTTTCGTCCTGGAGTTTATCGCCATTTTTAATGGCCAGAAGGCATTCCTGGGCAAAAGCATCTTCTTTTTCGGCATAAAACACCTGGTTTGCCGCAGCGGTCTGAAAGCCATGGTTTACAGACAATTCCTTCAGCTTTCTGTTTATCTTCTTTTCTTCCGGAAGGCCATGATCCTGATAGGCCAGATAAAACCGGTCTTTTCCGAAAATCTCTGTATAGAGGCGAATGGCTTCAAGCGCCTTCTCTTCTTCACCGCCGGCAATATACTGTTCGATTTCTCCTTCCAGGCCCGGTGTAAGGGCAATAAGCCCTGAGGAATAATGCTTCAGCCATTTTACCGGGATCCCCCCGTCCGCTTTCGTTTGAAGAGTGCTCGATATTTTCAGGAGGTTCTGGAAGCCGTCCTGGTTTTGGGCCAGGAGCACTAAAGGGCTCGGCCCCTTTTCCCCTCCCGCGGATTCAATATCTGCACAAAGGCCGATGATCGGTTTAATAGAATGCTTGAGACATTCCTTGTAAAACTGAACCGTACCATACATTACATTCCGGTCTGTCAAGGCAATGGCGCTGAAGCCTTTCTGCTTTGCCCGCGCAACAAGCTGTTCAACCGAAACCGTACTTGTCAGCAGGCTGTATGCACTATATACATGAAGGTGAATAAATGACATTAACTCACACCCTTAATCCGTCGTTCCGGGCACAAAGCCTGGCAGGGGTCTTCAACCTCTCCCGCCGGCCCCGCACTAGAAAGAAACTTTTATAATATCAATTATAGAACGTCCGTTTCCAAAAAGAAAATAAGAAATGCGGAAGCGGCTTGCCCAGAGACGACAAGCATAAGACGAGCAGGACGGAAGGTTGTTCTTTAACCTTCTGGCCTGATTGGCTTATGACTCGAGTCTCTAGCCGCTGGAGCTGGACAATACGAAATGCGGAAAAGCCTTGCTCATCTGCCTTAAAAATCCCTCCAAACTTTCCTGATCCTGAACATAATAGCTGAAGTTTGTCCATAAGATGGAATAGGGGAAATTTATGAATCTTTTAAACGAGCGACTATCTCGATAAGGAAGGATTACACTATGAAACACCAGCCATTTTTTGCTTCAATGATGGAAAGCTATTTTATTGCACTGGGTGTTTTGATTGGCGGATCGATTATCGGGGGGCTTGCAGCTTTCCTGACCGGCAAGCCGCCTCTGACTGAGGTGTTCCGCCTCTCCAATATGATCAGGATCTGGGCGATCGTCGCCGCGATCGGGGGCACTTTCGATGCTGTATACAGCTTTGAAAGAGGGCTGTTCCAGGGAGAGACAAAAGATATTTTCAAACAGTTCATGCTCATTCTTTCCGCGCTGGGCGGAGCACAAACGGGGGCACTGATCATCAGCTGGCTCACACAGGAGCATATATCATGAGGATCCCTCCTTATTACAGGAAGCCGGCATGGCAGCAGCTGTTTGCCGGCATGGCCATTGGCGGCGCCGTCAGCTGGTTCATCTTTTTGTTCATTTTTGGCGTATGGCAGGAGGACTACAGTTTTAAGATAGAAAAACAGGAAGAAACAATTGCAGGGCTAAGAAATGATATCAAGCTCTGGCAGGAGAGCTTCAAGGAACAGAATAAGAAAAGCCTTAAACAGATGACTGTACAGGACATAAAAGTAAAAATAACCAACGCCGATAAATATAAGCTTGATACATTGAGTGTGCTTCAGGTCGAGGACAGCGTCAAGGAGGATATAAGAATTCTGGTGGCAAAGGATATGGAAAGCGTATCGAAAAGCACAGGACTGATCAGGAAGGTCATTGAAAACCGGACATTCCGCATCAATGATAAAAGATACCGCCTGGAAGTAAGTGAAATGGTCATTTTTACAACATTGACGATTTCCTTGAAGATATCTTTTGAAGACTAAGGAAAGGGCGCCCATTATACCGGCGCCCTTTCAGCCTGTTACAGGCAGATTTCCTCCAAATCTTTGATAACATCCTTCTTTTCTTCCCATGAATGGATGGAAGCTCCTGCTGCCAGGGGATGTCCCCCGCCTTTATACTTCTTGGCCAGGCCATTGATGACCGGCCCCTTTGAACGGAGGCGGACCCTGATCTGATCTTCTTCCTCGATAAAGAATACCCATGCTTTGATTCCCTGGACATTGCCAAGTACCCCTACAAGAAGGGATGCATCTGAAGCCTTAAGTCCATATTGCTCCTGAAGCTCCCTGCTGATTGTCACAGATGCTGCGCCGTTGGCAAGAACCTCGAAATTCTGCAGAACATATCCGTTCAGTTTGACGACATTCGGCTTCAGCTCATACATTTTGTCGTAAAGATCTGTCCGTGAAAAATTATAGCGGATCAATTCACCAGCAATTTCAAAGGTTTTTTCCGTTGTGCTCGGAAACAGGAATCGTCCCGTATCCCCGACAATTCCCCCGTATATCAGCCTGGCTGCCTCATCAGACATCTTTAATCCTGCATCCTTCCCCTCCAGGTAGAACTCATAGATCATTTCACTGACAGAGCTGGCATCGGTTTCAACCCACATAATGTCGCCATAAGGATCTTCGTTCGGGTGATGGTCGATTTTAATGAGCTTATCGCCCATCGTATATCGCTGGTCACAGACCCGCTCCTGATTGGCTGTGTCGCACACAATGACCAAAGCCCCTTTATAGGCTTCATCCGGGATGCTGTCAAGCCGCCTCATAAAGTTCAGCGACTCTTCCTCCTTCCCGACCGTATATACCGTTTTTTCCGGGAAAGATGTTTTAATGATTTCCGCCAGCCCGCCCTGGGAGCCGTATGCATCAGGATCAGGCCTTACATGGCGGTGGATGATGATGGTATCATATTTTTTTATTTCATCAAGAATTTTTGATTTCATTGTGGTCTCCTTTTAGAAAGAATATCTAATTATTAGCATAAAAGAATCAAAAGAAAAAGAAACGGCCTGCTCTTTTTATGGCTTTTCCTCCTGATTATCGTTAAAATAATATAGGTGCCGGCTCATAATCAGGCTGACACTTATATTAATCCCAAGAGAATGATGCCCGGAGGAATTCAAATGCCTGTTTTAGTCATACTGATTGTTATTTCCATTGCATTCTATGTATTCTATAAAATAAAGACTGTGAGAAGCCGGAGGCCTGCGGAAAAAAAGTGGCTGTCTGCCAAGTCAAGCATCGCGCTGGGACTGTTTGTCGCCTTATTCGGCATCAACCAGCTTTTCCTTTACAGCACAACTGTCACCTATATTGTCGCTGCCGTCTTTATTATTCTCGGCGGAATCAATGTCTGGGCAGGTTTTAAAGCCTACCAGCATTATCTTCCTTATGCCGCTAAGGAAGCAGAAGATCTCCGCAAACAGCAAAATTAAAGCCTTTTTCAAAAAGCCGTTCCTTATGGAAGCGGCTTTTATTTATGGCTTGGTTCAAGATGCGGAAGCTGCCTAATGGGCAAGCCGCCTCCGCTTTTATCATTTATAGTTATTCCTCTTCGGTCTTGGAAAACAGTCCAGTTCCGGGCGCTAGCCCCTCGAGTCATAAGCTAATCAGGCCAGAAGGTTAAAGAACAACCTTCCACCCTTCTTGTCTTATGCTGGGCCCACAGGATGTGGGTCATGCAGGCGTTGCCACAGGACGTGGCGTTCTTAGCCTGCGTTCTTTAATATAGCAAAGCTTTTCTGCATTTCTTAATGCCGGTCAATGAGCTGGCACATCATCATGGCTTTTCCTACGAGAATGCCTTCACTGAAAACTTCGACGTCTACTTTGCCGAATTTGCGACCGGCTTCAAGTATTTTTGGAACGATTTCGAGTACGCTGTCGATCTGGACAGGCTTCAGGAAGTAGATAGTCATATTCTCAACAACAAGATCCCCTTTTTTATAGCTTCTCAGGACTCTGTTGGCTGCTTCGGTGACAATGGTTGTGAACACGCCGTAAGAGATTGTGCCGAGGGGATTGGTCATCTGGGGGCTGACCTCGCAGCGGTATACATCTTCTCCCCTCGCCTTTCCGCGCGACAGGACCAGCTGGCTTGTTACAGTATCATCAATTGTCTCTCCCACCTGCGGCTGCCTCTGGATCATCTGCAGCGCCTTGAGTACATCCTGCCTGCTGATGATCCCCTGGAGCCGATTGGCTTCATCGGCAACTGGAAGAACCTCGATGCCTTCCCAGACCATCATATGGGCGGCTGATGCTACACTTGTCTTCCCGTTTACAGTCATCGGGCTTTTGGTCATCAGCTTATCGATAGCTGATTCCGGAGCATGTCCCATTATATCCTTTGAAGTGATCATGCCCTGTATTTTCATATTCTGATCCACGACAGGGAAGCGGCTGTGAAGGGTTTCCCTGTTGCGGCCATGCCATTCTGAAACAGTTTCAGAGGAATAAAGGAACACCGTTTCCTGCAGTGGGGTCAAAATATCCTCTACCATGACAATCTCTTTTTTGATCAGCTGATCATAGATGGCCCTGTTGATCATCGTGGCAACAGTAAACGTATCATAGCTAGTCGAGATGATCGGCAGCTGAAGGTCATCTGCCAGCTTTTTGACCTCATCATCCGTATCGAATCCGCCTGTAATCAGGACCGCCGCCTCTGCTTTAAGTGCAAGCTCATGGGCGCGTGTCCTGTTTCCTATGATCAGCAGGTTCCCGGCGCCTGTATAGCGCATCATGGCTTCCAGCTTCATGGCGCCGATCACGAATTTATTAAGGGTTTTATGGAGGCCGTCGCGGCCTCCAAGGACAGTCCCATCTACAATGTTGACCACTTCAGCGAATGTCAGCTTTTCAATATTCTCTTTTTTCTTCCTTTCGATCCTGATGGTGCCGACTCTTTCAATCGTGCTAACATATCCTTTATTTTCAGCATCCTTGATTGCACGGTAAGCCGTTCCCTCACTGACCGACAAGGCCTTTGCTATCTGCCTGACAGATATTTTCTCGCCGATCGGAAGCTCATCTATATATTGCAGAATTTGTTCATGCTTAGTAGCCAAAACCTTCACCCTTTATTTAAAATTGCTGTTCGTCTTGTAAATTTTTCTTATTTTATTATAAGGTGAATTCCCGGCCGATTCAATTTACGATTGATGTTATAACACATATCCGCAGGACAGGAGCCCTCAGGTTATTTGCTGAAGCTCCTGGCCGGCCTCTTTTTCCTTCTGGCTGCTGCTCCCGCAGAAAGCCTTGCCTTCGCTTTGGCCTGCGAAAACAGCAGGCCGGATAGATTGCCGGCCACCACAAACAGGGCCAGCAGCAGCCAGGCCCCGGCAAAGATGCCTTCCGCCCCCGGGCTTTCAATCGACAGCTTGGGGACCGCATAGTACAGCATCATCCCGCACAGCAGGATACACAGTAAATACCGATTGTTTTTCATTGCAACTCCTCCTTTTTCTATTTTATATCTATGCGGACATGCCTGAAAAAGACCTTTAGATAAGGAGGGGGCGGCTGCAGAAAAAAAGAAGTGCAGCCGCAGCTGCACTTATAGTTCGATGGACTCCCCTGCTTCAAGCACCTTGCCTTTGCCTGAAGGAAGCATTTCAATAAATTTCTGCGGATCCTGTTTGATCGGGGGGAAAGTATTAAAATGGATCGGTACTGTCACCCCTGCCTTCAGCAGCTCAGCTGCATATGCGGCATCTTCAGGCCCCATTGTGAAGTTATCGCCAATCGGCAGGAATGCAACATCAATCGGATGGCGCTCGCCGATCAGCTTCATATCTGAAAATAATGCAGTATCTCCTGCATGATAAACCGTTTTTCCCTCAGCCGTGAAAAGGACGCCGGCCGGCATGCCAAGATAGATAATCTCTTTATTTTCTGTCATCAGCCCGGTGCCATGAATGGCAGGTGTGAGCTTTACCTTTCCAAAGTCGAACTCATAAGCGCCTCCGATGCTCATCGCATGCGTCCTGATGCCCTGCCAGCCAAGATAAGCAGCAAGCTCGGCATTTGCAATAACAAGAGAATCATTCTTCCTTGCCAATTCCACTGTATCCCCAAGATGGTCGCTGTGGCCGTGTGTCAGGATGATGACATCCGGTTTGACGTCCTCTGCCTTCAGGTCTGTCAGTTCATTCCCTGTGATGAATGGATCGAATAAAATCACTTTGCCTTTTGTTTCAATTTTTACGACAGCATGCCCATGGTATGAAACCTTCATCGCTATCTTCTCCCTTCAAACTCTTATGTAATTCAATGTTCAACAAAAATACAGGATTTCCTCCCTGATATAGTCCTATACCCTTTCTAATTCACAATTAAAAGTTTACAATTAACATGAAGCAAATTGCACTTACATACGATTTAGGAGGTTTTTGCATGGACAGCAGAATCAGCAAGTTATCACAATGGATGAAGGAAGAGGATATTGACTTCAGCTTTATCACTTCTCCCGATAATGTCTTTTACTTAAGCGGGTTCCTAAGCGATCCGCATGAACGCCTCCTTGGCCTTGGCGTTTTCCAGGATGAAGAGCCTTTCCTTGTCTGCCCCGGGATGGAAAAAAATGATGCTAAGAATGCCGGATGGAATTATGAAATCATCGGCTACAGCGATACGGATAATCCATGGGAATTCATCTCTTCGGCCATCCAGAAAAGAAATCAAAAAGTCAGCAGGGCTGCAGTTGAAAAAGAACATATGAATGTAGAGCGTTATGAAGCAATTTCTGCTTTATTCTCCAGCGCGGCATTCGTTCCTGCAGAAGAAAAGCTGAGAAAGCTCAGGATGGTGAAGGATGACAAGGAGCTGAAAATCATCCGTGAAGCATGCGCCCTGGCCGACTTTGCCATCCAGACTGGCTGTGAAGAAATTAAGGAAGGAAAGACCGAGATGGATGTCCTCGCTGCGGTCGAGTATGCCTTGAAGAAAAAGGGCATCAATGAAATGTCCTTCTCCACGATGGTCTTGACCGGCGCAAACGGCGCTTCCCCCCACGGGACACCGGGAATGACCAAAATCAAGAAAGGCGATCTTGTCCTTTTTGATTTAGGTGTCGTAGTCGACGGCTACTGCTCAGACATCACCCGCACTGTCGCATACGGTGAGATCAGCGAGAAGCAGAGAGAAATATATGATACAGTCCTTAAAGCGCAGCTGGCCGCCGTGGACGCATCAAAGCCGGGGGCTGCCTGCTCTGAAATAGATATGACGGCAAGGAATATCATTGCAGAGGCCGGCTACGGGGAATACTTCCCTCACCGCCTCGGCCATGGTCTCGGAGTAAGTGTACATGAGTATCCTTCGTTGACTTCAGCCAACTCCCTTCAGCTTGAGAAAGGCATGGTATTTACCATTGAGCCTGGCATTTATGTTCCTGGTGTGGCAGGCGTCCGGATAGAGGATGATCTGGCCGTAACAGAAAACGGTGTTGAGATTTTAACGAAATTCCCGAAGGAACTTCAATTTGTCTGATTGAAGGAAAAAGATCCGGAGCAGCGGCTCCGGATCTTTTCTATTTACTGCTGCTCAAGCAGCGTCGCTGTATCAGAATAGTCAAGGCCATGTGCCTCGGCTACAGCTTTATACGTAACATAGCCGTTAAGAGTATTGATTCCCTTCAGCAGAGCTTCATTATCAGCGCAAGCCTGCTTATACCCTTTATTGGCGATCTGGACTGCATACGGCACAGTCACGTTCGTCAGGGCAATCGTTGAAGTGCGCGGCACGGCGCCAGGCATATTGGCAACCGCGTAATGGACTACACCGTGTTTTTCGTAAGTCGGGTTGTCATGGGTAGTGATTCTGTCAGTTGTCTCAAAAATCCCTCCCTGGTCGATCGCAATATCAACCACGACTGAGCCTGGGTTCATGCTCATGATCATTTCTTCTGTCACAAGCTTTGGCGCTTTTGCTCCCGGAATGAGAACGGCACCGATCACTAGATCAGAATCTTTGACCGCTTCTGCAATATTATAAGGATTGGACATCAATGTTGTCACATCATTGCCGAAGATATCATCAAGCTGGCGCAGGCGTTCCGGGCTCAGGTCGATGATTGTCACCTTTGCACCAAGTCCTACTGCCATTTTAGCTGCATTCGTACCGGCTACACCGCCGCCGATGATTGTTACTTTTCCGCGCTGCACGCCAGGCACACCGGATAACAGGATCCCTTTGCCGCCATGGACCTTCTCCAGGAACTGCGCCCCGATCTGGGAAGCCATCCTTCCGGCAACCTCGCTCATTGGGGTCAAGAGAGGCAATGCATGATTGGCAAGCTGGACCGTTTCATAAGCGATCCCAACCACTTTATGATCAATCAGAGCCTTCGTCAGCTCCGGCTCTGGAGCTAAATGCAAGTATGTAAATAAAATCAGGCCTTCACGGAAATAAGCATATTCACTAGGCAGGGGCTCTTTTACCTTCATGACCATTTCCATGGACCATGCTTCCTCTGCACTGTTTAAAATTTTCGCGCCAGCAGCTGTATAATCTTCATCAGTGAAACCGGATCCCATGCCAGCCTGGGTTTCAATAAATACTTCATGACCAAAGTTCAGCAAATTGACAACGCCAGCCGGTGTCATTGCGACACGATTTTCATTGTTTTTTATCTCTCTGGGTATTCCGATACGCATGCTGCATACCTCCTGCAAAATATAGTAAATAGGATAGAACCGATACTACTATAACACCTTTATAGGAAAAGAAGAAAGTAAAATTTTTTTATCGCCTGCAAACCCTTACATTGCCGTGATGATACGCTCTTTGTTAAAATGCTGAGTTATTCGGTTAAGATGACTGCTTTCCATGCCCGGGACAAAAAAATATCCTTCAGTTCCACCGATTATTGTAAAATGTATTTAGAAAGAGAGCTGATGCAAGTATGGCGTCAACTGCCAACATACAAAAAGACAGCCGGGGTAAAATTGAGCAGCTTGGGCTGGAGGCCGTTCCCTCCCATCTTAAACAGACACCCTGGTATGATTTCATGATTCTGCAGATGGCCTTTTCGGTAAATTCGGGGAATTTCCTTGTCCCTGCACTTGCCGTGATTTCAGGGGGCCTTTCTTTTTATGCTGCCGCAGCATCCACCATGATCGGGGCGGCTTTCGCCTTTCTGTTTGTGTCCTTCTTGACGCTGCCCGGATCCCGCTACGGGCTGCCTGCCCAATATGCGATCAGAAGCATGCTTGGCACAGGGGCGGCAAGATATATTTCGTCTCCGATCCGTACTTTGACCTCATTATACTGGTTTGCTGTCCAGACGATCGGCGGAACTGCTGTACTGACCGAGCTGGGCAGCAGGCTTTTTTCTGTCAGGCTGCCTTTTCTGGCAGTGTCGGTCTGCCTGGCCCTGATCATGGCCATATTAGCGCTTGTCGGCTTTGATGCGGTGAAAAAAGCAACCCGCTATTTTATGCCATTTCTGCTGATCGGCCAGGCTGCACTGTTTGTCCTGCTGATCCAAAAAGCGAATCAGACTGATCACAGCACAATCTTAACCCATGGCAGCTGGGAGTTTTCTTCATTCCTGTTCTATTCAAGCCTGGCTTTTGTCCAATACGTTTCAGGATTAAGTGCTTCTTCTGATATGGCAAGGTACGCGAAGTCTGAACGCGGCGCTTTCTGGGGGCTTTTTTCCGGGAACACAGCCGGCTTTGCCATCACAGCCGTTTTAGGGGCATTGTCTGCAAGCCTCCTGGGAGAGCTGAATCCATTTGTGTCGGCAAGCACCCTCACATCTTCTGTTTCCGTACTGGTGCTGATTTTCGCCTGTGCCATGATGTCGATGATTTCCATCAACCTGAACAACGCCTATACAGGCGGATTCAGTCTGCTGAATACATTCCAGGGGCTCGGCAGGATAAAGAGTGCATGCCTGTTCGGGCTCGCTGCGGTCATTCTGAGCTGCTTTCCTGATATCGTTGAATCAGCGCAGAAATACATCTCTCTGCTCGGCACCTTTGTCATTCCCATTTCTGCGGTTATTGCAGCAGATTTTCTTTTCATAAAAAGGCGGAAGCTGACTGAGGCAGATCTGCTGGTCCTGCGGGAGCCTGGTTTTGTCAATAAGCAGGCAATCATCAGCATGGCTTTCGGGATCATCTCTTACAGCCTCCTGCCTGAAAATGCTTCTCCAGGTTTTGTTTCATTTATAGCCACCGCTTCCCTTTACATTTGTCTTCAGCTGCGAAAAGGAAGGCAATAACGAGAAAGTGCAGGACAGCGCCCTGCACTTTTTTCAATGTTTTATTTTGTTTCCTCTTCGCTGCTGTAAGTGTCGACTCTTCCATTTTCCTGATCGATGACACCGCTGTTGTACGAATCCATGATTTGTGCACTTACCTGGCTGTGTCCCTGGTCGTCATAGATATAATGAGACTGCCCTTTCGGCTCTTTTGGCATCTTCATTTCCCCCTTATCGATTTTTTTCATCTATACTATCTTTCGAATTTCTGTAACAGTTATGCATTTTGGGGTAATGTATAATAAAGGTAAAGGAGGAGATGCAAATGACGCTCACGTACAAAAATATTTTAGTAGCAGTAGACGGTTCCAAGGAAGCGGAATGGGCCTTCAAGAAGGCGGTCGGGATCGCAGTCAGGAACAAAGCCAGGCTGACCCTTGCCCACATTATCGATACGCGCACCTTCGCAACTGTCGAAGCCTATGACAGGACGATTGCTGAAAGGGCTGACATGTTTGCAGCCGAGCTGCTTAAAAAATATCAGCAGGAAGCAGTGGAGGCTGGAGTAGAAAATGTGGAATATGTGACAGATTATGGTTCTCCGAAAGTAAAGATACCCAAGGAAATTGCCAAGGTCCAGCATGCAGATCTCATTGTCTGCGGGGCAACTGGTTTGAATGCAGTTGAACGCTTCCTGATCGGCAGCGTTTCCGAACATATCACCCGCTATGCCCCATGTGATGTGCTTGTGGTCAGGACCGAAAAGGACCCGGAATAATAGTTAAAAGGCCGCTGCTTCCCTGCAGCGGCCTTTATTGTTATGAGTAGGCTTTATCCTTCAGGCGCCCTTTTGCTTTTTCCAGCGCCTTCTTTATTTGGGCAAACCCTGTTCCGCCCTGGCTGTTCCTTCTTGCAACAGCCGCCCGCGGGTCAAGGACCTCGTAAATATCCTCCTCAAAAAGGGTGCTTGCCTCCTTATACACTTCCATCGGCAGGCCGGAAAGGAAGCAGCCTCTGTTCACACAATCAAGGACAAGCTTCCCGACAATTTCGTGGGCTTCCCTGAATGGCAAGCCTTTACCGGAAAGATAGTCAGCCAGTTCTGTCGCATTGGAAAAATCGCTTTTCGTGGCCTTTTCCATTACTTCACTGTTAACCGTCATGGACCCAACCATGCCGGAAAAAATTTTAAGTGAGCCAATAACCGTTTTAACTGTATCAAACATTCCCTCTTTATCTTCCTGCATATCTTTGTTATAAGCAAGAGGCAGCCCCTTCAGCACTGTGAGCAGGCCGACAAGGTTGCCGTAGACGCGGCCGGTTTTTCCGCGTATCAGTTCTGCCATGTCTGGGTTTTTCTTTTGCGGCATAATGCTGCTTCCTGTAGCAAAACTGTCATCGAGCTCGATGAACCGGAATTCCTGGCTCGACCAGAGAATGATTTCCTCGCTGAAACGGGACAGATGCATCATCAGAATGCTGCTTGCTGAAAGGAATTCAAGGATAAAGTCCCTGTCGCTTACAGCATCCATGCTGTTTTCATAGATGTCATCAAACCCAAGCAGACTGGCTGTCAGCTCGCGGTCGATTGGAAAGGTTGTACCGGCAAGGGCGCCTGCACCAAGAGGAGAAACATTGATCCTTTTCAGATTCTCGCTGTATCTCTCCTTATCCCTTTCCAGCATCCAGAAATAAGCCATCAAGTGATGCGCAAATGAAATGGGCTGTGCTCTCTGAAGATGAGTATAGCCCGGCATGAGGGTTTCCACATTCTCCTCTGCCTGGGAAAGCAGAGCTGCCTGGAGCTCTTCAATCAGCTTGATAACATGTGCTGCCTGTTTCTTTAAATACAAGTGCATATCTGTTGCTACCTGATCATTCCTGCTTCTGCCTGTATGAAGCTTGCCGCCGACAGGCCCGATTTCGTCCGTAAGCAAGCTTTCCAGGTTCAGATGTATATCCTCCAGCTTTACAGAGAAAGGAAGCCCTTCCTCCTGGGACTTTTCCTTTAACAGCTTGAGTCCCTTCTGGATCTGAGCTGCTTCCTCCTGTTCAATAATCCCGCAGCGGGACAGCATTTCCACGTGTGCAAGGCTTCCCTCTATATCTTCCTCAACAAGCTCCTGGTCAAAGGAGATGGAGGCTCCGAATTCATCGACCCATTCTTCTGCCGATTTCGTGAATCTTCCTCCCCAAAGCTTTTTCACACTGTCACCTTCTTATTCTGGACAATGCTTTGAACCTTGGTCGGCAGGCCCCATAACTGGATAAAACCAACCGCGGCATTATGGTCGAATTCATCTTCAGATGTATATGTGGCCAATTTTTCATCATAAAGGGAAAAAGGAGATTTTCTGCCTTCGACGATGCTGTGCCCCTTGAACAATTTCACCCTTACAGTTCCTGTCACATGCTTTTGCGTTTCCTCAAGGAAAGCCGTTAAAGCCTTTTTCAATGGCGAGAACCAAAGCCCTTCATAGATCAGCTCAGTCAGTTTTTTCTCGATGACAGGCTTGAAATGGGCAAGCTCTTTAACAAGCGTGAGGTCTTCAAGCTCTTTATGCGCTTTGATCAGCGTCATGGCTCCCGGACACTCATAGACTTCCCTTGATTTAATGCCGACAAGTCTGTTCTCAACATGGTCAATGCGCCCGACTCCATGCTTGCCTGCCATCAGATTCAGCTCCAGAATCAACTCGGATAACGGATAAGCTTTGCCGTTCAGGCTTACCGGCACCCCTTTGCTGAATTCGATTTCTACGATATCAGGTGTGTCAGGCGTATACTCAAGGCTTGTTGTCAGGTCGTAGGCCTCTTCAGGCGGAGCCGCCCACGGATCTTCCAGAATCCCGCACTCATTGCTGCGGCCCCAAAGGTTCTGGTCTATTGAGAACGGAGAATCCAGATTGATCGGAATCGGGATATTATTATCCTTTGCATATTGGATTTCTTCTTCTCTGGACCATTTCCATTCCCTTACAGGCGCGAGCACCTTGAGGTCTGGATTAAGTGCCTGGATCGATACCTCGAATCTTACCTGGTCATTTCCTTTTCCTGTACAGCCATGCGCAACAGCAGCGGCGCCTTCCTTTTCAGCCACTTCAACAAGCTTTTTAGCAATAAGAGGCCTGGAAAGAGCAGATACAAGCGGGTATTTGCCTTCATAAAGAGCATGCGCCTGAAGGGCAGCAAGTGCATATTCATTCGCAAACTCTTCTTTCACATCCAGTACATATGACTGGACTGCTCCCACTTTAAGCGCCTTTTCCTGGATGAACTTCAAATCCTTGCCTTCCCCAACGTCAAGGCAGCACGCAACCACTGAGTATCCCTGGTCGCCAAGCCATTTGATCGCCACAGAAGTATCCAGTCCGCCTGAGTATGCTAAAACAACTTTTTGATTTGACATGAAAATTTCCTCCTCTATAGATGAACGAATAAATATTCATTTAAATTATGTTTTTATACAATTAACTAGTTAATACTCTAACAATATTCCAGGATTAATTCAATAGTTATTCGTTAAAATGTATAAATTTTTATGGTGACAGGCACCTGTACCAGTCCGGCCGACTGGTATAGGTGCCTGTCACCATGTACAATAAAAGCAGCCTATTTTTGGGGGACGGATGAGATGGAGGATGTTTTCATTTTGGATAAGCGCCTGGGGATTGCTGTTCCTGTGCTGGATGGCGAGTGGGAAGAGTACCCGCAGGAAGAGCGCCAGGAAATTCTGTATACATGGGAGAAGATACGCGGGGGGATCCCGGACAGGATATCAGAGCTTGAGACGCAGATAAACCGCAGACAGGACCAGCTCGCAGATGAAGAGAATTTTGAGCTTTCATGCAAATTGAACAGTGAGATCGCTGATCTTGCTTCCATCATCAACGATCTTTGGCTGTGGTACAGGGCTAATCAGGAAATCGGGGGAAAGCTGCATCGCTGATTTAAGCTCTATAGAGAATATTATTCAGGCAAAGCAAAAAGGCGGGGCGCCATGATGGCGCCCCGCCCCCTTTTTATACAAGATCTTTCTTTACTTCCCTTATAACATGCCCCAGCTCCGGGATGATCAATTTATTCATGGCCAGCCTTACTGCACCTGAAGATCCCGGTGTGGAAAAGACAGCTGTATTCTCGATGATGCCCGCAGAAGCGCGGGAGAGAATTGCAGCAGAGCCGATGTCCTCCTGGTAGCTCAGCATACGGAATAATTCCCCGAAGCCGCTAATTTCCTTTTGATAAAGTGCACTCACCGTTTCAATGGTTACATCCCTTAAAGCGATTCCTGTCCCGCCATTGGTAAGGACTGCATCGATATCCGGATCTGAACATCCCTCCAGGACCGCCTGACGGATCTTTTCTTTTTCATCGGCGACAATCTGGTAGGAACTTACCCTGTGGCCCTCTGCTTCAAGAAGTTCCTTCATCAGCCTCCCGCTTTTATCGGTCTCCGAATTTCTTGTATCACTGATGGTAATAATTTTGCATCTGACTGTTTTGGGGGCTTCTTTTTTGTGTTCCTCGCTGCACATCAAACTTCACCCTGTTTCTTCAGCAGATACCTGTACTGATAATATTTATGGGCAAAATCAGTGACCTTCCTTGTAAACTGATAGTTTGCCCCTGCTCCTATGGCCATGCTGACAAGCGGGATGCCCTGGATGGATTTCTTTTTGAAAGCCGTTATAGCCAGGCCTTTAAACAGCTGTTTGATTGGCTGGCCCATCCAGGCAATGTCCGTCAGTTCCTCCTGGCCCTCATAAAAATAAGCTTCTTCCGCATTCTCCAGTTCGGCCAGAAGCTGGTCCCAGGCCTGCCCCTGAAGCCGCGGCGGCAGGATCGATGCACAAAACACCTTTAAAGAAGCCATCATCTCATAAGGTGTGTTCACTTCAATCCCATATGTCATCGCGATGAGCTGGACTGCACGCAAATTGATGACAGCCATGGCAGGAAGATCGGATCCAAGCAGCAGCACACCGCCGGTCCCCGATGCCCCTCCCTGTGCAAATGAGTAAAGGCGGTGGCGGGCAATCTGCTGATTGGCTATGTATTGCAGCTGATTGATGTCCAATGAAGCCAGATCTTCCACTGTTTCAATGCCGGCATCAAAGATGCGGCCTGCAGATAGGATTCGTTCCTTTGCATCCAGCTGGAGCTGTGAGCTTTGGATCAAGGCATGGAGATGGAACAGCCAGTTATCCAGGGAAGCAAAAAATTGCTGCTGAGTTTTCTCGGGAAGCAGCAGGAACGCCTTTTCTAAATATTTGTCATAGGTCAGCTCCAAATCATTGGATTCATACTGTGCCAGCTTGTCTTCCCATTGTGCGATCTCAGATAAAGCCTGTTCTTCCCGTCCGTTTAGTGCCATATCTTCATCCTCCTTGCCGGTGTTTTTGTTCAGTATAGCATATTGATTCAGGCAAATCCTGTTTCATTGGATGGAGAAGGCAGAAAAACAAAAGGACAAAAAAGCCTTGGCTTCTTTGTCCTTTCAATCATTCAAATATTATTTCGCAAGCCTTACAACATCCCTGGCAATCATAACTTCTTCATTTGTCGGAATAATGATAACCTTGACCGGTGAGTGAGGATAGTTGACAAACGTTTCCTCACCGCGGACCTTGTTCAATGCAGGGTCCCAATATACGCCCATGAATTCCAGTCCCTGAAGGACACGCTCGCGGATTTCAGCACTGTTTTCGCCGATGCCTGCTGTAAAGATAATGGCATCAACTCCGTACATGCGTGAAGCATAAGAGCCGATATATTTGTGGATCCGGTTTGCAAACACTTCGAGAGCAAGCTCTGCTCTTTCGTTTCCTTCAGACGCTTGTACCTCGATGTCGCGAAGGTCGCTTGAGAAGCCAGAAACTCCAAGCATTCCGCTCTCTTTATTCAGTACATTAAGCACTTCGTCAGCTGACTTGCCTGTTTTCTCCATGATGAATGGAATCAAAGCAGGGTCAATATTCCCTGAACGGGTACCCATTGTCACACCGGCAAGAGGTGTGAAGCCCATGGATGTATCAATTGATTTTCCGCCTTCAATGGCCGCGATGCTTGCACCGTTCCCCAGGTGGCAGGAAAGCAGGCGAAGCTGCTCAAGCGGACGGCCAAGAAGCTCTGCTGCACGCTCTGATACATATTTATGTGAAGTTCCGTGGAAGCCGTATTTACGGATGCCGAACTTCTCATAATACTCATAAGGAAGGCTGTACAGGAATGAGCTTTCAGGCATAGTCTGATGGAACGCAGTATCAAAGACAGCTACTGCCGGTACATTTGGAAGCACCTGCTGGAATGCCTTGATTCCTGTAATATTTGCAGGGTTGTGAAGAGGTGCCAGCTCGGAAAGTGCATCGATTTTGCTCAGTACCTCTTCCGTGATAACCGCAGAATCTGCAAACTCTTCTCCACCGTGTACTACACGGTGGCCGATTCCTTCAATTTCATCCAGTGATTCGATGATCTTCAGATCAGTCAGCTTATTGAGCAGAAGCTTGACTGCAACCTCATGATCAGGGATTTCCGTTACTTCCGTCTGCTTCTCTCCGTTAACAGAAATACTGAAAACTGCATCGTTCAGACCGATTCGTTCAATAAGACCTTTTGTGATTACTTCTTCGCTTGGCATTTCAAATAATTGAAATTTCAATGAAGAACTTCCAGCATTAATTGCAATAATTTTTGCCACGATATGTCGCTCCTTTTAAATGCGGACTCGCATACGTCCTGTATGTTTAACCAGTGCAATGGGGACCATGGGGAAATATGTATCTCTTTTCCCTCCAGGATGCCAGCCTTTATATAACACCGATGCTAATCTAATGCCTGATGTGGTACACATTTATTGTGTGCAACTGGCATCATTTTATCTCTCAATTCCCCATTTAATCACTGTGCTTGCATGATTTCAAGGAACATTCAAAATTGGTATCGTTTACAGTTAAAATTAAATGTATTCCGACATTTCGGTGATTTCCGTTTCATATTTTCCATTACCCCTGCGGCTCTTCAGCTAAAACAGAACTTCCAATTAAAGACTCCAGACTAAATGCGGCAGCATCCTCTTAACACTCTCCGGAAGACTTATGCCAGCAGGTTTTAAGTCTGGACAGCTCCATTAATATTTTCTTCTCATTCAAATAGAAAAAGCATGATCCAGTTTGGGACCATGCTTTTTGCACTCTATATCTTATTTTCCCTGAACCAGGCATCCACCTGCTTAAGGATTCTCTCGACCTGTTCCGTTTTTGAAAGGCTCGGCATGTTTACAAGCAGGGCTTGCTTTGGAGCTGTGACCCCTTCACCCTTTTTCTGGAGGATAAAGACGCTTTTTGCGGCATTTTTATTTTTAAACAATGTTTCCGGGAGCTGGAGCAGGCCCTGGATGATGCTTGTCTTGCTTATATACGCCTTCAGTTTGTCCGCCTGTTCGCTTTCAAACAGGCCATTTGGCACAATCAGGAACAGATAGCCGCCTTCCTTAACATGGCGCATGCTCTGTTCCAGGAAAAGGTGATGGGCATAAGAATGGCCCTCGTCTGCCTTCAGCTCATAGTCCTGCGCCCTTATGTCGTTTGGATAATACCCCACTGGAAGGTCGCTGATGACTGCATCCACGCTTTCAATGAACAGCGGCTCAAGGCTGTCCTGGTTATAGAATTGGATGGGGTGCTTCTGGAGGTTGGCATTGATGTAGGCAAGCTTAATGAGGAGGTCGTCCACATCTGACCCGACTGCTTCAATGCTTTTTCCTTCCTGCTGATTGATGACAGTCGTAAGGAGATTGCCTGTCCCGACCGCTGGATCCAGAAGGCGGAAAGATTTCGCCCCGACAAATTTATTCACCAGATAACCTGTCAGCATTCCGACAGCATCCGGTGTCATCTGGTGGTTTGGCTGCACATTTTCCTTCATGCCCTTTAAAATGGCCAGCTGAAACGACTTTCTGATATTCTCGCTTGTATATAGGTCAAGATTCAGCGACTCATAGCTTTTTTTCAGCCTTTTTACATTAAGCTCACTGAGTCCGTCCTGGAGAATGGACTCTTGAAAAATATTATCGCCTGTTTCTGCAAGCGCCTCTAAATATGTACATTGCAGCTCTTCCTGCAAGATCATAGCTGTTTCATTAAAGACTGAGAACAGTTCTTCTACGGGAGTGATACTCACTAATTCATTCCTCCTGCTAAAATATTATTGTCTTATTGTAACGGGGTTCCGGCAGGATCACAAGCCCGCCGCCTGCCATTCAGGAGATTAAGGAATACAGCCTGGGCATTCTTAAGGCATACAAAAACCCCGATTGCCCGGGGTTCTTCGAAGTTTATTCAGCTTGCCTTGCAGCTTCCACTGCAGCTTCGTAGTCAGGATGGTCAGTTGCTTCGCTCACATATTGGGCATAAACCACTTTGTCATTGGAATCAACAACAAATACTGCCCGTGCAAGAAGGCGGAGCTCCTTTATTGCTACTCCGTAAGCTTCACCGAAAGAAAGGTCGCGGTGGTCTGAAACTGTCTGCACATTTTCAATGCCGGCAGCTGCGCACCAGCGCTTCTGTGCGAAAGGAAGATCTACGCTGACTGTAAGAACTTTTACATTATCAAGCTTTGATGCTTCTTCATTGAATCGGCGCGTCTGAGCGTCGCAAACGCCTGTATCAATAGAGGGAACAACACTAATCAGTCTTACCTGGCCCTTGGAATCCGCAAGCGTTACCTCAGATAAGTCATTGGCAAGCACTTTGAATTCCGGAGCCTGGTCTCCTGCTTTCACTTCATTCCCCAGCAAAGTAACCGGATTTCCTTTAAAAGTAATTGATGCCATTGGTTTCTTCCTCCTTATTTTTCATATATGTACAGTGCAATCATACTTCCTGGAAAATCATTTTGCAATGAAAAGCCATTTATTCCGGCAATAGAAAAGGCTGTCTCCGGGGAAGAAGACCAGCCTTTTCAAACATCCATTTTAGAAGTCCAGGTCATGCTTTGGTCCATTGTATTCGTTCGAGCGGTTCTGGCTGCTTTGGCCTTCGCTCTTTCCATCCTGGCTGCTGTTCCCTGATCCGTTATTTTTTGACATCATCTGCTGGATCTTATCAACAGCCTGAGGGGCCAAATCAAGGATTTTTTCATATAGATGTGTGCTCTCGTCCAGATGGACCATTTTAACTCCGTGGGAACTTACGATTAAAAAAGCAATCGGCGTTATGGAAACTCCGCCGCCGCTTCCTCCGCCAAACGGATGCTTCGGTTTGCCTTCTCCCTCGCGGCCTGAACCTTCAAGCATGAACTCACTGCCGCCTGCTGCAAAGCCGAAACCGACCTTTGATACGGTAAGGATCACACTTCCATCAGGAGTTTCAACCGGGTCCCCGATGATTGTATTCACATCAATCATTTCTTTCAAATTTTCCATTGCGGTCGTCATCAAGCCTTGTATCGGATGATCAGACATAATAAACTTCCTCCTCATCTAAACGGATTTTGTTTTATTATCAGATAGCACGGATAACGGCTTTGTCCTAAAGTCCGGCATTCCGCCTTTCCAATATTTAATCAGTTTAATTCCTGCCAACATAGCTTGCCCGATGCGGAATTGAAACATACATGAAAAACGGGTTTGGGAAACTGCAGCCTGAAAATGGGGGGTCACCGACAAAACGGGCATGTCCCTCATCCTCATATAGTGGCTGAGAATGCCGACCAGGCTTCCTTTTGCAGACCAGATTATCCCTGCAAGGACAGCAGTGTGCGCCGCATCACCGATTCCGGCCAATGTATGCCATTCGATATCCCTGATTGCCACCTTTTTCAGAAATCGCCGGATGATCGTGTGGAGGCCAAATACATGGCGTATCAGCTCCTCAGCATCCTTGATACTGTTCAGGAAGTCCTCCGGCGTGAACTTTTTCCGGTCTTCCTGCTTCTTCTCCTCCTCCCGGCCGGCTTCCACTTTCTCTTCAACCACAATGGAAGGGGAGTCATCATCGATTTTTATCAGCGGAACCTGTATGTTATAGCGGATAAGCCCCAACCAGGCCCGGAACTTTATTGATATATGGTCATTGTCCTGGCCATGATAAAAGTTAAAGTAAACTGTTAGCTTTGAGAAAAGAAGAATAATGAGCAAAAGCAGAATGACTGCCGCTGCTGCTCCAAGGATCAGCCACCACATCCGATCACCCCCTATTAACAGGCTGGTGTATTTTTTCGCATTAGTCTCCTGCTAAAGATATCCAGACGCTAAATCTAGGCTTTCCTTTTGGGAAAAAAAATAAACCTGCCGGCAGCAGGCCGGCAGGCGATTCTTTCAATTATTCCTTATTTTCTTTCGTGAATAACGCTTGTATCGGCAAACAGGTCATGAAGCCCCTGTTTTTTCGGCAGAAAAGCGACAATGACATAGCCAATATAAATAGTGGCTGAAATGAAACGACCGATCCACTCCCTGAACAATATGGTGCTCCAGGACACTTCTTCATCTTTAAGACTGACTACTTTCAGCCCAAATATCATTTTCCCGAGCGTCTGCCTGAAATACTTTGTCATCAGGACAAAATAGGCATAAAAAATGATGCTTGTTACGATATTTGCGGGAGTGAAAATCCCGGAATCGGCAAGGGGAAGATCCGCCGCCCGAAAAATCGGATGCACGATAATGCGGTTAATGCTGCCTATGACAATGAGATCGGCCAGATACGCCCAGAACCTCATCCAGAAACCGGCAAAACGGACTGATGCCGCATGATCTTCATATGACGGGCTGGCTGGTGAATGATTGTCAGCAGGCAAATCCTTGTCCAAATGGCTGTCTAATGTGGTCATTTGCCATCCCTCCTCATTCTGAATACATGTACATCAGCCGCGGGGCATTCGGCTGTGACAACAGCTTCATCATGCCGGCCATTTCAATATCATCGCCCATCACTTTCCGCGCACCCATGCTGAACAAGGAGCCAAAGCCCATATTTTCCGAATAGCTGACTACCTGTGCACCCTTAAGCTTATGGTCTTTCTCCAGTTCATCTACAACATCTTCAAAGAAGCCGAAACCATCAATCAGATTGAGCTCTTTTGCCTGGCGGCCGTCATAGATCCGTCCGTCGGCGATTTTCCTCACCTGATCTGCCGGGATGCCCCTTCCTTCTGAAATGACTTTAACAAAGCCCTCATAAGAATTGTCGATCATAGACTGGAGGATCTCCCGTTCTTCTTCCGTCATCTCCCTTGAAGGGCTCATAATATCTTTGTAAGGTCCACTCTTGATCGTGACAAATTCTACGCCATACTTTTCGGCAAGCCCTGCATAATTATATCCCTGCATGATGACACCCAGGGAGCCTGTCAGGGTTTCAGGACTGGCATAGATTTTTTCAGCAGGTGCTGAAATATAATAGCCGCCGGAAGCAGCCATGGACCCCATTGATATGTACACAGGCTTTTTCGCTTCCTTCTGGATTTCCACGATCTTATCATGGATCTCAGAGCTTTCCACTACACCGCCACCCGGGGAATTCACGCGAAGAATGACCGCTTTCACACTATCATCCTCTTTAACATGGTCCAGCTTTTTCATGAAAGATTTGTGGTTATAGCCGGGACTGGCAAACAGTGAGCTGGCATCTCCTGCATCCTGGATGGTCCCATCTACATTCAGGACGGCAATTTTCTTTGAACTGCTGCCCGGTTCAATGATTTCTTCAGAAAATGCTTCATCAACTGGAAACATATCCGCAAATGTGCTTTCGGCATTTCTAAATGCGAAAGTCGACAGCACACTAGTAATAATGGAGAAAAACAGCAGTGCAGCGGCTATTCCAAGAGCCGCCCATCTTTTCCCATTCATATCTTCTCCTCCTTTTTTTCCTTTTCCAAGTGTTAATACGCAATAACTTTTAAAATGTTTCAAAAACATGTACACTGATGACAATAAACGTTATTGCCGCAAAATACCAATCATACGCAAATATTATCATTTTGAATGGGAGGAATGAAAGTGACGCGCCGAAACTTATATTTTTACCATAAGAAAGATTCTGAAATGATGGAAAAAGCAGGCCATCTTTATGAGCTTGCCGAAAAATACGGCTTTACCATAGTCAATGACTTTAAACAGGCTAATATCATTGTGAGCATTGGCGGTGACGGGACATTTCTTCAGGCGGTCCGCAAGACCGGCTTCCGCGAGGACTGCCTGTACGCGGGCATCTCTACGACCGGCACATTAAGCATGTACTGCGATTTCCATATTGATGACACATCCAAGATGGTTGAAGCGATGGCCAATGAGCAGATTGAAGTCAGAAGATACCCGACGATGGAGATAAAGGTGGATGATGAATCCTCCTTCTATTGCCTGAATGAATTCAGCATCCGGTCTGCGATCATCAAAACATTTGTTATGGATGTATTTATCGATAATCTCCATTTCGAAACCTTCAGGGGCGACGGGATGATTGTCGCAACTCCGACAGGCAGTACAGCCTATAATAAATCGGTCAATGGCGCCATCGTTGACCCTATGCTCCCTTGCCTCCAGGTCAGCGAACTGGCATCCCTGAACAATAACCGCTACAGGACACTGGGTTCTTCATTCATCCTGAGCAGCGGCCGCAGCCTGACCCTCAGAGTCATCCAGGACGGCAATGACCATCCGACAATGGGAATGGACAACGAAGCACTAAGCATCCAGCATGTCGAAAAAATTGAAGCCAAACTGAGCGGCAAACAAATCAAGACTGTCAAACTTAAGGACAACTCCTTCTGGGAAAAGGTAAAGAGGAGTTTTCTATAAAAAGGCCAAGATTGTCTGAACAAGTCATGTATCCCAGGAGCCGGTTGGAATACATGACTTCCTTTTTTTTTCACACTTATGTATCCCAGGTGCCTGATGGAATACATGACTTTCTTTTTTTCTCCAGCCCATAACATCAAAATACAGTTCGTCCCACAGCCAAAAAGGCTCTTTGGCCGCTCCTGCCGAGGGATGTTCAAATTAGAAAAAGGAAGAGGCCGCTGCCTCTTCCTTTTTACATCCCCAGCCCTTTTCCATGCTTCCATTTCATATTGGCAAATAATTTCGTTCTGGACAGCGAGTAGACGGTCAAAGCAAGCCAAATGAACAAGAATGCAACCAGATGGGTCTTTGTGAATTCTTCACCATATACGAAAATGCCGAGCAGCAGTGTCAATGTCGGGGCGATATACTGCAGATAACCCAGCATGGAAAGCGGTATTTTCTGTGCCCCTTTGGCAAAATACAGAAGCGGGATCGCAGTGGCTGCTCCTGCACCGATCAGCAGGAGATCCGTTCCTGTGGAAATGGCCAGGAAGGACTGCTTTCCGGCTGCAAATAAATAAATCAGATATCCAAGTGCCAATGGCATGACAACCATCGTTTCGAGCGTCAGTCCAATGGCAGATTCCACCTTGATCAGTTTCTTTGCCAAACCGTAAAGGCCAAAAGATAAAGCAAGCACAACCGCAATCCATGGAAAACGTCCATAAGAGAGGGTCATGATAAGCACACCCGCTGCAGCCAGCAGGAAAGATACTGCCTGCACAGAGGAAAGCTTTTCTTTTAAAACAACTATTCCCAGAAGGACACTGACCAGCGGGTTGATATAGTAGCCAAGGCTTGCTTCAATCATTTGGCCGGAATTGACTGCCCAAATGTATATGAACCAGTTGCAGCTTATGAGCAAGGAAGCAATTGTCAGAGCGAGCATTTGCTTCTTGTTGTTCCGTATTCCTCTCAATGTCCGGACAAAATCCGGCCATTTCCTGGTCAGGACAAGTACAGCCAGCATAAAGATGAAGGACCAGAAAACCCGGCTGGCCAGGATTTCATCAGCACTCACATGATTGAGAAGCTTCCAGTAGATCGGCAGGATGCCCCATATCAAATAAGACAGCCCTGCGTACAGGGCCCCTTGTTTTACTTCAGTATCTGTCATTGTTGGTTAGCCTCGATTCTTTCTAATATCGAAATAATTATAAAGCCAAAAGAAAAAAACTGGCAACCTATTCGTTTTAGCAGGATTCGCTCGTTTAAATCTGTCCGCGCTTATAAACGGTTTTTCCTCCTATTACTGTCTCATTGACTCGTGTACGGAGGAGTGCCTCCGGATCTTCTTCGAATATATTCCGGTCAAGGATTGTGAAATCAGCAAGATATCCTTCCTTGATCATTCCCCTGTCAACTTCATGGCAGATTGCATATGCGCTGCCTTTTGTATATAAGGAAACAGCTTCGTACATGGATAATGCCTCCTCTTTGATATAGGCAATCCTCCCGGGGTCATCGCTGCTGGTTCTTGTAACCGCCGAATGGATGCCGAGGAGCGGGTCAGCCTGCTCGATTGGCGCATCAGATCCGCCTGCACATGGGATGCCTTCATCAAGCAATGTTTTCCAGGCATAACAGTAATCCATATGCTCTTCACCGATCCTGCTGATGACCCACGGAAAGTCAGAAGCCAGGAATCTTGGCTGTATATCCAGTATAAGAGGAAGCTTTTTTGCCCTTGAAATGAGTTCTTTCCGCAGTATCTGTGCATGAATGAGCCGGTCCCTGCCTTTTCCTTTCAGCGGGTATTTTTCAATGCTGTTCAGTGACATTTCAAAAGCCCTGTCACCGATGGCATGTATGGCCACCGGCATATCCAGCTCCCTGGCTTTTTTCAATAGCCCGTCAAGCTGATCCTGTGTAAAAATAGCCACTCCTGAGGTTGAAGGATCATCCGCATACGGATGGCTCAGCAAAGCAGTCCGGCCTCCCAATGCCCCGTCTGAAAAAATCTTCATTGCACCGAATTCTATCCACTCATCTCCGCCAAGATAATTTCCGCCCTCAAGCTTCATGTCATTGATTACCTCGTGATGGACGAGCAGGTGGGCCCGGAAAGGCAGTTTATCTTCACCGATGACCTCCTTGAAAGTCCTATAGGTCCCATGGAAACCGCCATAATAATTAAGATCCTCAGTATGTGCCCCTGTCAGGCCCAGTGCGTAGGCATCCTGGATGGCTGCACGCATTGCCGTCTCCAGATACTCCTTTGAAGCACCAGGGAGAATAGAGAAGATCAGCTCCTGTGCCTGGTCCTTCAGCAGGCCTGATGGAAGGCCTTCTTCATCTTTTTCAATGACTCCCCCTGGAGGGCAAATGGTTTCAGGGGTAATTCCGCCTGCTTCCAATGCTTTCGAATTGACTGCAATTGCGTGCCGGCAGATCCTTTTCAGGCAGACTGGATGTCCAGGGACTGCTTCATCAAGCTCCTTTGCCAGAATGGGGGCAGGGATGTCCCATAAATTTTCGTTCCAGCCCTCGCCAATGACCCAGCTGCCTTTTGAAAACTTCCCTGCATACTCTTTAACTGCCTCCAGCACTTGCGATTTTGAGGTATAACCAGACAGATCAAGCCTTATCAGCCTCTCCCCATGCCCAATCAAATGCATATGGCTGTCCACAAAACCGGGCAGCATCAGCCTTCCCTCAAGGTCCCTCATTTCAGAGGGTTTTACCGAGAAGTTTCTTTTCAAGTCTTCCAGCGGCCCTGCCCTCAGGATCTTTCCATTCTCCGTCATAACCGCTTCGGCTTTATGCCCTTCTTCCTGAAGGGTATATATATGTCCTCCATGCCATAGTGTCCGCATCTTCTTATTGCTCCTTTTCTTCCTAATTCTGCACATAAAAATCCTCTGTGCCTGCTGATCTGATTATATCTTCTTTCGGGACACAAAAAAACTGAGCTTTAAAAAAGCTCAGCGAAATCTTTTTTATAGAGGATCTCCCAGCTGGATACTAGCTGCGGGCAGCCTCCTCCATTTCTTTTTTCCTCAGCTCTACCCTGCGGATCTTTCCTGAGGTGGTTTTTGGAAGCTCTGAAAGAAACTCAACCCTGCGGGGATATTTATAAGGGGCAGTCAGCTCCTTTACATGCTCCTGCAAGGTATTAATGAGATCCGGCTTATCTTCCGCGATGCCATCCTGCAGGACGATAAATGCTTTGACGACTGCTCCGCGGATTTCGTCCGGGCTGGCCACGACGGCACATTCCTTGACGTACGGATGTTTGACAAGAGCATCCTCCACCTCAAACGGCCCGATTGTATATCCGGAGCTGATGATAATATCATCTCCCCTGCCTTCAAACCAGAAATACCCGTCTTCATCCTTTTTCGCTTTGTCTCCGGTCACATAATATTCACCCCTGAATTGCATGGCGGTCCGTTCAGGATCCTTATAATAATTTTTAAATAACGCAGGGGTTTCAATATGGACGGCGATATCCCCCACTTCCCCAGGTCCGCATGCCTTTCCATCTTCATTGATGATCTCAACAGAATTGCCGGGAATCGGCTTTCCCATCGAACCAGGCCTAAGCTCCATCCCTTTTGTTATGCCGACCAGCAGGGTGTTTTCCGTCTGGCCGTATCCGTCCCGCACTTCAATATCAAAATGCTTTTTGAAAGCATCAATCACTTCGCGGTTAAGCGGCTCTCCGGCTGAGACTGCACTATGAAGATCCGGGAGGCTGTATTCAGCAAGATTGTCGACCTTTGCCATCAGCCTGTATTCTGTCGGGGTGCAGCAAAGAACATTGACTTTATAATCCTGAAGGAGTGCAAGATATTTTTTCGGCTCGAATTTTCCTGAATACACCAGTCCTGTTCCCCCAGAACCCAGCACAGAGAGGAAAGGGCTCCATATCCATTTCTGCCAGCCGGGGCCGGCAGTGGCCCAGACAGTATCCCCCTCCTTGATGCAAAGCCAGTTGGGCCCGGCGGCACGGAGATGTGCATATGCCCAGCCATGTGTATGTACAACTCCCTTAGGATTGCCCGTGGTACCGGAAGTATAGGACAGGAAAGCCATGTCGTCCCTGTTTGTTCCAGCAGTCTCCATGATATCAGAGGCTGCCTCCATCTTTTCATCCAGCGGAATCCAGCCCGGCACAGGCTCTCCAATCACAAATTTAGGCAGCGAAGCAGCTTCCGTAACACCTGCAAATTGCTCTGTAAACGGCGAAAAGCATACAATGGCTTTCACATCGCCATGATTGATCCTGTATTGGATATCTTTAGAGCGGAGCATCTCTGAGCAGGGAATGACTACCAGGCCCATTTTAAGTGCCGCTATGTACGTCTGGTAAGCTTCTATAAGGCGCGGGACCATGATCAGGACTACATCCCCCTGCCTTAGGCCGCTCCCAAAGAAAACGTTTCCAATTTTATTGGCATTGGACAGGAGTCTGGAATATGTAATTTCCTTTCTTTCTCCTTCCCCGCTTTCCCACAGGATGGCAGTTCTTTCAGGAGCTTCTGCAAACTTTTCCATTTCAGAGACCAGATTATATTTTTCTGGCGCCAGCAGATCTTCACGCTTCATGTTATATGTCCTCCTAATCTGAAATTGTATCCTTATGGTTTATTATACATAATTTTTTAAAAATTTAAAAATGTATAACGAAAAGTAAAGGAGCAGGCTGTCAGCCTGCTCCCTTGTAGCCATATTATTTATTTTTCGATTAGCGTTGGAAACCTCCAAGCTGTTGTTCAGCCATTTGAACTAAACGCTTAGTGATTTCTCCTCCTACTGAACCGTTAGCACGTGAAGTTGTTTCAGCGCCAAGGTTAACACCAAATTCAGTAGCGATTTCGTATTTCATTGAGTCAAGAGCTTGCTGTACGCCAGGTACTAGAAGCTGGTTAGAGTTGTTGCTGCTTGCCATGTGATCTCACCTCCTTGTGAGTTTAGAATGTGTAGAATCACATGGCTTCATACAAATTTAAATTGGTAATGTTTTCATCATCCCGTTCGAATTTTCATTCTCCCTAGAAAAGATCGTCCTCACTTCCACTGCCTGCTTCATACGGCTTGATGTGAATAGTTTCAATATGCTCCACAGCTTTTGCAATAAGCGCATCAAAATCAACAAAACTTTCATAATATGCTGCTTTATCAAGCTTGGGCTTCGTTTTTGGAGAAGCCGGGACAAATACGGTGCAGCAGTCATCATATGGCAGGATGGATATGTCATGGGTGTCAATTTCCTGTGCAATCTCAATAATATCGGTCTTGTCCATTGTTATCAGCGGGCGCAGTACCGGTGTGCTTGTCACTTCATTAATAGCGTACATGCTGTCCAGTGTCTGGCTTGCAACCTGCCCGAGGCTTTCACCGGTAATGACTGCGAGCCCGCCATGCTTTTCCCGGACGAGATCCGTAATTTTAAGCATCAGCCTTCTGGTGGTTGTCATCGTATAATTTTCAGGCACCTGCTTTTGGATGAGCTGCTGGATTTCCGTAAAAGGAACAATGTGAAGGACCATCTGCCCTGTATATCCCGCCAGCTTTTCTGCCAGGTCAATCACCTTTTGCTTCGACCTTTCGCTGGTGAAAGGAGGGCTGTAGAAATGGACGGCTTCTACATCAAGCCCTCTCTTCATGGATAAATAGCCTGCGACGGGGCTGTCTATGCCGCCTGACAGCATGAGCATCGCCTTGCCGCCTGAGCCTGCCGGCATCCCTCCGGCTCCCTGGATATTTTCGCATGAGAGATATGCGGCTTCCGGCCTTATCTCAGCCTGGAGATTGATATCAGGCTGTTTCACATCCACTTTCAAGCCTTCCATATTCTTCAGGATATGTGAGCCAAGTGCATGGTTCAGTTCTCCGGTGTCAAGGTGAAAGCTTTTATCCGCTCTCCGCGCCGATACCTTGAAGGTATCTCCATCCTTGTATACCCGTTTTAAAAGTGCCAGGGCAGCTTCCTTGATTTTTTCTATATCCTTTTCCGTTTTTACAGCAGGACTGAAGGATTGGATGCCAAAAACCCCTTTGAGCTTCTCGATGATCTCGTCCCCATTTTCACCGTTAAGCTGGATGAACATCCTGTCCCTCTGGCCTTCGATCCTGACGGCTGGGTAGCTGTGCAGAACTTTTTTAATGCTTTTTTTCAGCTTCTCGACAAACTTCCCCCTGTTTCGGCCTTTTGTTGAAATTTCTCCATAGCGGATTAATATGCGGTCATAATTCATTTATTTCATTACCTTCCTTAACTTTTTCGCTGTTTCTTCAATTGCCTGCAGCACAGCTTCTGCTTCCTCTGCTGTATTATCATAAGAAAGGCTGATCCTGATGCTGCTTGCTGCATCCTCCTCAGGAATGCCCATTGCCAGCAGTGTCTTGCTGACTGATTTCTTCTTCGAGGAACAGGCGCTGGTGGTGGAGACATATATATTTTTTTCCTCAAGGCTATGCACAAATACTTCTGCCTTCAAGCCTGGTGCAGAAAAATTAAGAATGTGCGGGGCCGAGCCTTCAAGCGGTGTATGGACAGAGATCCCTTCAATGGATTCCAGTCCTTCCCTCAGCAAACATTTAACCCTATTAAGCTGCTCCAGTCCGATCCTGTGCCTCTCAAGGCTGATTCTGAGCGCCTTGGCCATACTGACAATTCCAGGTACATTCTCTGTACCGCTCCGCTGGTTCCATTCCTGGCTTCCGCCTGAAAACAGCGGTGAAAGCTTGACGCCTTCCCTGATGTAAAGGACACCCGTGCCCTTTAAACCGTGGAATTTATGGGCAGAAATGGTGCAAAGGTCTATTTCATTTTCTTGAAAATCAAGCGGCACCTTTGCAATTCCCTGTACATGATCCACATGGAAAAGCACTTTCGAATAAGACTTGAGCATTTTGCCGATTTCAGCAATCGGCTGAATGGTGCCAACCTCATTATTAACATGGATAACACTCACAAGAATTGTATCATGGCATAGGGCAGCCTCTATGTCCTCCGGCCTGATTCTCCCATCCTCGTCTACAGGGATATACGTAACGCGGAAACCGAGCTCTTTCAGCTGTTCAAAGGCTTCTGCCACTGACGAATGCTCTGATTCAGTCGTAATAAGATGGCGCCCCCTGCTTTTATGCATCATGGCAGTCCCTTTTACAGCCAGATTATTGCCTTCGGTTCCGCCCGAAGTAAAGAAGATTTCCTTCTGGCCGGCTCCCAGGAGCTCGGCAATCTGCAGCCTGGCTTGTGACAGGAGCTTTTCTGCCCTGCCGCCGATTCCATGCAAAGATGAGGGATTGCCAAAGTAATCTAAGGCCACCTTATTAAATGAATCCAGCACTTCTTTATATGGTTTAGTGGTTGCACTATTATCAAAGTAAATCATGGGTCTTCCCCTTCCTTGAAAAACCGTTTAGCCAATAGTAAATCTTATCATACTGGGACAATGTTTTCATCTGCATAATCTTTTAGTTTTCTTTTGGAAGCAAAAGCAGAACAGAGGCAACAATAAAAATCTGAATGTTTTGACTGTAATTCCATTCGACAAATTTCTCACTTCCTGTGTTAGTATGTTAAATGTTCTAAACATTTCGATAGACAGTCATGGAGGTTTGTATGAATAATAAGAGCCTATCCAGCAGGGAAATAATCGCAATAGGACTGATGCTTTTCGCTCTTTTCTTTGGCGCAGGGAATATGATTTTCCCTCCATATCTCGGGCAGGAATCTGGTGTCAACATGGGAAAAGCCATCATTGGATTTCTCATAACCGGTGTCGGCCTCCCGCTTTTGGGAGTCATCAGCATAGCCAAAGCTGGTGATCTCCGAACGCTGGCTGGAAGAGTCCACCCTTTATTCGGGGCTGCCTTTACATTGCTTTTGTATCTGGCCATCGGCCCGCTATTCGGGATTCCGCGGACCGGAACCGTTGCCTACGAAATTGGCATCACTCCGTTTTTGCCTGATACCGTTCCTAAATATGGGATGGCGCTGCTTTTTTATACCATTATCTTTTTTACCGTCACAGCCTGGCTTTCAATGAACCCTTCTAAGCTTGTAGACCGGATCGGAAAATTATTTACTCCGATTCTCCTTGCTATATTGGCCATTCTGGCTGTAAAAAGTATAATCACCCCTTTAGGTGAGCCAATGGCTCCAAAAGGCGCATATGCCGAGACCCCTTTCTTTAAAGGATTTATCGAAGGCTATTTGACCATGGACGCTATCGCCGCCCTTGTTTTTGGCATAGTTGTGATTGGTTCAATAAAAGAAAGAGGGATCAGCAGCTCAAAACAGATTGCAAAAATATGCATCTATTCCGGACTTATTGCTGCCGCTGCCCTTATGCTCGTTTACCTTTCGCTCGCCTACATCGGGGCATCCGGTGAAGAATCTATTGGATTCCAGGATAACGGGGGAGCGCTTCTTTCCGCCGCAGCTTCCCGTCTTTTCGGATCTTTTGGCGCTGTCATCCTTGGGCTGGCCATTACTTTTGCCTGTCTTACCACTTCTATTGGACTCGTCTCATCCTGTGCGCAATATTTTTCAAAAGTTGTGCCAAGCATATCTTACAGGTCATTTGTGCTGATTTTATCCTTATTCAGCATGATGATCGCCAATATCGGCTTGACACAGCTCATTTCTGTATCTTTGCCAATGCTTACGATGATCTATCCGCCCGCAATCGTACTGGTATTGCTTTCTTTTCTGCATCATGCCTTTGGAGGCTCCAGAGCTGTATATGCAGGAGCCCTGATACCGGCGGGGCTGATCAGTACCATTGATGCAATAAAGGCAGCGGGGGCAGATACCCGGATTTTTTCAGACATGCTGGGATTTCTTCCTCTCTATTCAGAAGGACTCGGCTGGGTCATTCCGGCCGTTGCCGGGGGACTGCTCGGCCTGCTCATTGCCGGAAGGGGCAAAAAGACAGCAAAATAGCCTGGCCAATTATTTTCCTAAAATAAAAAACCAGATCTGCCAAAGCAGATCTGGTTTTTTATGCATTTTCTTTTTCGCCGATCATATCTTCTATTCTTTTCAAAGCTCCTGGCTCAATCTCTTCAATAGATGAGGCGGCCTGCTCCAATGCCTCTTTATAATTGTAGTTCCTGAATGAATCCTCCGCTTCCCTCAGTGCTTTAGCGATGGAAGGATATTTGCTGCGGTACCTGTTTCCATACTGGATCACCTTTTCAGCCAGCTGGACGGTTTCAATCATTTCAGCCGTGCTGTCTGCAGCTTTATCAACTGTCATGACCGCTATTTCCAGATACTGCTGGACAGCAGGTATATCAAGGGGCTTCTCATCAAGCTTCTCAATGACATTTTGAATGCTTTCCTTCGTATCTTCCATTAAATACCGGTAGTTTTGGGACAGTCCCGGTATATTGCTCTTTGATACGAGCCTGATGGTTTCAGACAGCTTTTTGCTGATTTCCTTTACCTTCTCCCGTGCCGCAAGCTCGTCCTTCCTCAAGGCCTGCAGTTTTTCGGCAAAATGCACCTGCTCTTCTGACAGTGCTTCCAGTTCATTTTTAATATATTCCAATTCTTCACCAAGTACCGAATGGGCTGAGCTTTGATTGCTGATTTTATGCTCAAGTATTTCGAAGCGTTTGAAGAGCTTGGTCAGCTTCGTTTCCAGCAGGCTGTGTGTTTCCTCGTCCTTTTCCTGGAGATGGTAGCTTTGCTGTACGATGCCGAGCTCTTTCTTCAGCATAAAGTTTGCATCTTTGGCATTGTACAATTCAGTACGGACCTTTTCATCATGCGATTGGATGAACTTCCTCGCATACACTTCTTTTTCAAGCAGATCATAGAGCGCATCGATTCTCTGCTTGATATCCTCAAGGCCCTCATGCGCTTCACCGGTCTCTCCCCGCTCAATCATGGCGAGATATCCTGCAGCCTCTTTTTCTAATGACTCAGTTTCCTTGTCCACTTCTACATGTTCAAGCATATATCCCTGCTGCTCCATTTCACGGAAGCCTTCTCTCACCTCGAGAAGCTGGGATGGGATATTGGACCCGGCATCCACCAGCAAATCGGGGATAGCTTCCATTTTCTTTTGGATGCTGTCCAGCTGGGTCTGGATGGTCAGGACAATTTCCCTGGCCTGAAGATAGTCGCCGTTTGCTGTCCGGTCCTCAAAGTCCTGGAACTTCGCAAAAGCTTCATCAAGCTGGATGCCCAGGATGGTTTCAGCCTTTCCATAAGTATGCCGGTGGGCAAGCAGCGCCTTTTTGCATTCCCTGTACAGATCTTTGAGTCCGTCGATCTCGGTGCGGTTTTTTTCTTCGCTTCCGACCAGCTCATTGATTTCAGCAAGAAGGGATTTGATTTTATCCTCTATGCCTGCAAGGCTTTCCTCGATTGCCTGCTGAACTTCCTTTGCCTTCTTAAAGCGGTAGCGGTCGATATATTCCTCAGCATCAAACAGCAGCTCCTCCACTCCAGGAAGCTGCCCGGTAACGATATCGTCCCACTCATTCCTCCAGCGTTCGAACAGCTCCTCTGTCTGGCCAGTCATATTCAGCTGCTTCACTTTGGACATTTCGTCGAGGACCGGCCTGTCCGTTATGTCCATTTTCCAGCCTTCCAGCCGGTCTATTTCTTTATAATATTTCTTTTTCATTAGATAACCCGTCAGAAATAGTGCAATCACGATCACTATTCCTCCAATTATGTATTCCATTGAAAGCCCCCTGTTCTGCTGCCGAGCTGATAACTGATAGATATATGTAAAAAAAACTTGAAATATGCAATTCAATGTTTTTATGATACCATGTAAACGACAATTTTTGACTATTAATTTAATTTTTTTTGAGAGAAACTTGCTATTATAACCCGCTTGCCGTTTTTGTGCAAAACCCGGGATTCAGAATTGACTGATCCAGTGCTCCCCAATTGAAGCATGAACTTGCTTTCCCTCCAGAAAACTGGAACCTGACGTCTTTTAGCCCGGCACCTATAATTGAACAATACGTTTTGCCGCATTACAAATAATTCGCATTTTTAAATTTCGACAGAATGGAGCGATGCCCTATGCTAAGGGATGGACATATACATACACCTTTTTGCCCCCATGGTTCGAAGGATGCTTTTGAAGAGTATATCGACAGGGCCCTTTCGCTCGGTTTTGCAGAACTGACCTTCACTGAGCATGCCCCGCTCCCCGATGGGTTCACAGACACAGCCCCTGCACGGGACAGCGCCATGCAGGCAGATGATCTGGAAGCCTACTTCGAGGAAATCAGCCGTGTAAAAGCTCTCTACAAAAATAAAATCAAGATCAACGCAGGGCTTGAAGTGGATTTTATAGAGGGTTTTGAAAAAGAAACAGGCAGCTTCCTCTCGAAGGTCGGGCATCTTCTGGATGACAGCATTCTTTCGGTCCACTTTTTGTATTATGATGGGCAATATGACTGTGCAGATTACAGCCCGGACGTCTTCTGTTCCATGATCAGCCGATACGGCTCCACAGAGGCTGTTTATAGAAAATATTACGAAACGGTCAGAAAGTCGATAGCAGCTGACCTGGGTCCATATAAACCAAAGAGGATCGGCCATATTTCACTGATCCATAAATTCCAAAAAAAATATCCTGCCGGCTTTGAAGACAAACAGGAGATTTCAGATATCCTTCAGTTGATGAAACTCCACGGATACGCACTGGACTGCAATGGGGCCGGCACCGCAAAACCGCTCTGCCGGGAGCCTTATCCGCCGGAATGGGCAGCTTCGATGGCCAAGTCCCTTGGCATTCAGCTCGTCTATGGTTCGGATGCACACCAGGCGAAAGAACTGAGTCAGGGCTTCAGCAGTTTCCCCTTTGAAGGCTAATTGGCCATGACGACTTCCCTTGCAGCATGTTCCAGGACGGCTCCGTCAATCCAATTATAGATTTCAATTAAGTATTTATCTGCGAAATATCTTTCGTTTGGAAAAACGTGAAGCACCTCTGACACATACTGCATATTTAAAAATGGCATCGACAACAGCCCTTTAAACTGGATGATTAAATAACTGGGGTGCTGAGAGCGGAATTCCTTCGCTCTCATCCCGATTTCAAATACTTTATTCAGATAATATTTTTCCTTCATCAAATATGTCGACATGATTTCCCTCACCACCTGGGAATCAAGCGAAACTTCCCTCAGGATAAACCTGGTCAGATGAATATTCCGGCTATGATACATCAGGATATTTTCTGAAATGATCTTCAGGGCAGCCGCTGCTCCCAGGTGCAAGCAGGAAAAACCCTTCTCTATTTCGGCAATATATCCCTCAAAGAATTCCGTGAAACAGTGTTCCAGCAGACCATGTTTATTGTGAAAATAATAGGCGATATTGGCGGCATTCACCTTAGCTTTCGCAGCTATATCACGTATGGATGTACCGGTGAATCCGTTTGTATTAAAAAGGGAAATCGCTGCAGCAACAATGGCATCTTTCGAATTTTTTTTCATCATCCTACCTCGCTTCTTAAATTCCCATTGGCACAACGCAATATGGATGGATATACAGGGACTGGACAGCAGAAAGTGATCAACCTCGCATATCTGTGCAATTGCCTTTCTTAATAAACATTCTTTTTATTTTCCGGTTGTCCTTTTAAAAAATATCGACAAAGTCTCCTCTTTTTCACCCGGATTTGATAGAATGAATAATAATTCTCGGAATAGTGGAGGGAAACACGTTGTTTAAAGTCGAAACATACAGCGAAGACCGCAAAAAAAATTACGCATTATTAAATAAACAGCTCCATGCTCTTTTGGAGGGCGAACCAAACCGCATTGCAAATCTGAGCAATGCAGCAGCACTTCTGAACCAATTTCTTGATCGCATTAACTGGGCCGGCTTCTATACCATGGAGGGCGGAGAACTGGTACTCGGTCCTTTCCAGGGACTCCCGGCCTGTGTAAGGATTCCGCTTGGAAAAGGCGTCTGCGGCACTTCTGCCCAGAAGCGCGAGACATTGCGCATTGAGGATGTCCATGCATTCCCTGGGCATATCGCCTGTGATGCAGCATCCCAATCAGAAATTGTAGTTCCCATCATAAAGGATGGAGAAGTTTTCGGTGTCCTTGATATTGATTCTCCTGAAAAGAACCGCTTTGACGAAATCGACCAGCAGGGCCTCGAAGACTTTGTTGATACACTTGTCAAACATCTATAAAACAGCAGCAAAAAAGCCTGATCCTTTTGGAATCAGGCTTTTTTTTCTGCTATTTTCTTACAGCTTCTGTCCGCCGGCAGATCCGTTAATAGAGTAGCTTACCGTGATATCTGCATTTAAAGACTTTGAGACAGAGCAGTATTTATCCTTTGAAAGCTTGATGGCCCTGACCACTTTTTCTTCCGGAAGCTCCCCCTCTAGGGCATAGTGGATGTGGATATCGGTGAACCTTTTCGGATGCTCTTCAGCCCTTATCCCTTTAATGTCCATATGGAAGGAAACTGGCTCAAGCCGCATCTTTTTCAGGATGGACACAATATCAATTCCCGTGCAGCCTGCCGCCGCGCCCAACAGCAGCTCTGTCGGCCTTGCCCCGGCATTCTCTCCCCCGGCTTCCCCGGATGCATCCATCACAATTTTATGGCCTGAAGGTGCAGCCCCCGCAAACGCCATGTTTCCAGTCCATGTTACCGTCATATCCATGATATATCCTCCTTTTTGGTCACAATCTTTCTTTTTATATTCTTCCGGCAGAAGGTCGGGGGCATTCAATTATTTTTGCCGCTGCTCTGTAAAGCTCCATTCTTATTCTATTGAAGAAAAGGCCTGCTCCAAGTCATCCCGGATATCTTCCCATGCTTCAAGGCCGGCAGACAGCCTGAGCATAGTGTCCGTTATCCCCATTTCCTCCCTCGTTTTCGGCGGGATCACCGAGTGTGTCATGGTGGCAGGATGCTGGATAAGGGTTTCTGCATCTCCCAGGCTTACAGCAATTTTTATGAATTGAAGCTGGTTCATGAACTTTTGGGCCGTCTCCTTCGTGCCAGTAATTGAAAAAGAAAGGATCCCGCCTCCGCTCCTCATTTGCTTTTGCATGACAGGATAATCTTTATGCTGCGGATCGCCAGGATAATAAACGTCCGTTACTTTTGGATGTCCCTTTAAATATGCGGCCAGCTTTTCCGCGTTGCTGGTATGGCGATCCATCCTGACCGGCAAAGTCTTCAGCCCCCTCAAAAGAAGCCAGGCATCAAATGGAGAAATAACACCACCGATATCCTTTTGGGTTGTAAAGGAGATTTCATCCATCAGCTCTTTCCTGCCCGCAGCAATGCCGGCAATCACATCTCCATGCCCGCATATATATTTAGTTGCACTGTGGATAACAATGTCGCAGCCCAATGACAGCGGATTTTGCAGATACGGCGAGCAGAAGGTATTATCCACTATAACCGGGATTCCCTTTTCCCTGGCAGCCTCCACGGCCATTTCCAGATCAACGAGTTTCATAGTCGGATTGATTGGCGTTTCAATATAAAGACAGGCAGTCTCCGGCCTGATTGCCCCCAGCAGCTGCTCCTTTGATTCCATCAAAGAAAAATCATGATTGATATTGTATTTCTTTTTCATCAGCTGAAGAAGGCCAAAGGTACACCCATACACTCCCTGTGAGCATAATATATGATCCCCTGCCTTTGTCAGGGCAACCAGCACCGCTGAGACGGCAGCCATCCCCGAACTGAAGGCCAATGCAGCCTCAGCCTGCTCGAGGGCAGCCATCCTTTCTTCAAGAACAGCAACAGTCGGATTGCCGAGCCGTGAATAGATATATCCTTCTTCCTCTCCAGAAAACCTCCGTTCTCCCTGTTCTGCATGATCGAACACGAACGTGGAGGTTTGAAAAATCGGCGGTGCCAGACTCCCTTTAAACTCCCGGGCATCATACCCTTCATGGATCACTTTTGTCTCGAACTGCATATTCTTTTTCTCCATTGTATATCCCCCTTGAGTTGAAAGCGTTTACAATATTCTATATTTACAGGATATGTTATTTTTCAGTTTTTGCAAAGCAATTTGAGTGCTGAAAGAAAAGGAAAAAAGACAGGCTTGGCTGGCCTGTCTTTAAAGAATGCTGAATCCCTGGACCACAACCTGGTTTTTTCCGGATTCTTTTGCTGTATACAAAGCTTTATCAGCCCGCTTGAACAGGCGCGAATATGAATCCTCCCTTTCCACATTCCAGTGGGACACCCCGCAGGAAATGGTAACAACGGGATTCGTACTCTCAGAGACCTTCCTGACGATCCGTTCTGCAATTGCAACGCCCGTTTCCAGGGAAATAGAAGGCAGATAAACGGCAAGCTCTTCTCCTCCCCATCTGGCGGCAACATCGGTGCTGCGGATGCTGTTCACAATAATCCCGGCCACCTGGACAATGACTTCATCACCGACCTGATGGCCGTATGTATCATTGACAGATTTAAAATTATCTATATCAACCAGGATAAAAGCACCTTCAGCATCCTCGCTTAAGGACTGATGTATCCTTTCATCCAGATAATTCCGGGAATAAAGCCTGGTCAGGTGGTCTGTGACGACCATCTTTTCAAGCTCCTCTCTCAGCATTGAGTTTGTAAGGGCCAAAGTGGAATGGTGAATCAGGGACTGAAGAAGCTTAAATGTCTCAAATGAAAAATGATAAGGATCCCGGTGCAGGATAAGGGCAAATCCTTTCAGGACACCAGACTGGGACATTGGGACCGCCATGACTGATTTGAACTGCTCGGCCAGGGCATCATTCTGGAGGTCAAGCTCGCCAATGAACAGGCTGTCCTTATCCTGCCTGATCTTTTCTTTAATATATTTTATATAGATGCCGGATTCCCTTGTCCGGAAGAAAGAAGTGCTTCCTTTTAGAATGCTGACCTGTTCGGATTCTTCAGATAAAAGGACAAAGCCTGCCTCTTCCGCATCAAATGACTTGATGATCTGTTCAGCCATATAGGTCATTGTTTCCGTCAGCCGAAGATTGGAATTAAGCTGGTGCGAAGTCTCATTTATTAGCTGGAGGTCGGCAATCAGCCTCTTCGACTGGTGATACAGCTGGGCGTTCTCAAGTGCACCGCCTGCCGTATTGGCGAGGATGGAAATGAATTCGACTTCGCTTTCAGGAAAGACCAGTGCATTCGGCGCAATGACCTGGAGCACGCCATATACACCCTGCTTTCCTTTTAGAGGGGCATAAAGGACAGACCTCTTCTCCGAAATCGAATCCTCAAACTGAATGGCGCCTGTGACATATGCCTGCATGGCCGCAATATTCTGACTGTCATATTTAAGATCTTTTAAAGGGAGATCCCCATGGCTGTTATTGTCATGGGACAGCATTAGATAATAGGTAAAGTCAGGATATACTTCCTGAAGGGTTTTAATGATCTCTCCGAGAACAGCATCCATATTCATTGAGGAATGAAACTGCTCTGTAACGCGAAAAAGCTGCTTGTAGCGCTTTTCCCTGGCTGAGATCCCCCCGAGTTCCCTGGCCTTCATAATGAAGGCGGCACAGGCAGCGCCGAGCTCCCTAAGGCTTTCTTCATTCAAGGGTTCCGGCAGCCCGTTCAGCTCAAGGATTCCCAGATCCATTGACCTGGCAGAAAGCGGAACCTGGCAGCACGCGGAACCCCTGAGGCCCGCTTTCCCTGACGGCTGTCCATCCTGCCCATATCTCCCAGCTGAGGAATCTGTACTCCTGACGGTGCCTCCGGGATCCCGATAGCAGGCTTCGGAGGCTTCAGCAGACTCTTTGACCGCTTCAAGCATTTGCACAATTAAAGAATCAGACTGAATAAATCCGTCATCTGTATCAATCAGGTCAAAAAAGCGGCTTTTCAGGCATAATATTTTCTGGCTTTTGAGCATTTCCATATTCATCACCCTATTTACCCAGTTCATATAGGCATTCTCATATAAATGCCGTTTTACAGCGTCCTGCCGGAGGCAATCCTCAATCCTCCATCAAGCAGGATAAGCCATGAAGAATGATCGGCTGTGAGGGCATGGATGCTCTCCGGCCTGCCTGCTTCATTGAAGGCTACTTCATATTGGCCCTCCGTTTCAAGAACGGTATGATTTGAAGTCTTCCTTACTTCAAAAGGCTCGCCATCCGATGTGATGGTGCCCCGAAGGCCCGGTTCACGGTCCTGCACTTCCAGGTCCCGATCCAGATAAACCCAGTCTCCATCCAACTCAGCCCAGAACCCGGCACCGTCACGATCAACCGCCAATTGCTCAGGGGCATTCTCCAGGGGTGCAGATTTGATCAGGCGAAACTTAAAATCATTGTCTTTTTCTACCTCATAAAGGGCCAGCACATGGTCCTCTTTTTTTTCATCATATAAAACAACGAGGGGGTCGCCTTCGGCAGTGCCCTCCTTTATGACCAGGGCAAGCGGGCTCCCTGTCCCGCTCACTGGCTTAAAATACTGGAAGTACATGGCAGCAAGGGCCACGACAGCAAATGCCAAAGCCAGAAAAAGGCGGACGTTTTTTTCCTTCTTCGTTTCTCTCAATTTCATCAACACTTTTACTAGAATTAATTAAGACTATTATACCACAGGAAAATTCTCCCCGTTATGATATGATAAAAATATTTTCCAGTAAATTGCCCTCTATGCCTGCATAATGAGATAATAAAAAGGATGAGGCAGGAGCACTTATTCCAGGAAAAGCAAAACATGCCTTGACATAAACTTTATAAAAATTATATAATATCCTTTGTGTAAAATATCGCAGCAAATGTGACACTTTAGGTGATCATTTTGTTCCTCAAATAAGGCACCGCTTCCCATCTCTTTTGAGGCGGAAAGCACGGGTTTGAGCCCAAGATGCCGGTAAGCATGGCGTTTTAGCCTTTTATTCGAAGGGGTACTGTGTAACCCGCTGCTGCTAGGGCGAAGGTACATGAAAACAAAATGAGCTTAATGATCGTACGCATCTGTTTTTATTTTACAACAAAATAAAAACACAAGGAGGAGTCATTCATGGCTCGTTATACAGGTCCAAGCTGGAAACTATCCCGCCGTCTTGGAATTTCTCTAAGCGGAACTGGTAAAGAATTAGAAAAGCGTCCTTACGCTCCAGGACAACATGGTCCAAACCAGCGCAGAAAAATTTCTGAGTACGGTTTACAATTACAGGAAAAACAGAAACTTCGCCACATGTACGGAGTTACTGAGCGTCAATTCCGCAACCTATTCGACAAGGCCGGCAAAATGGCTGGTAAGCACGGTGAAAACTTCATGGTTCTTCTAGAATCACGTCTTGACAACGTTGTTTACCGTTTAGGTTTAGCTCGTACTCGCCGTCAAGCTCGTCAGCTTGTAAACCACGGCCACATCATCGTTGACGGAGGACGCGTTGATATTCCTTCATACCGCGTTCAGCCTGGTCAAACGATCACATTGCGTGAAAAGTCACGCGGTCTTGACATCGTTAAAGAAGCAATCGAAGTAAACAACTTCGTTCCTGACTTCTTGACTTTCGATGCTGACAAACTGGAAGGTTCATTCACTCGTCTTCCTGAGCGTTCTGAACTTCCTGCTGAAATCAACGAAGCTCTTATCGTTGAATTCTACTCTCGTTAATCGGGAAAAGCACAAGAAAGCACCTGCCTTTTGGCTGGTGTTTTCTTTTTGCTATCTAAACAGAAAGGTCCGCCTCCTGCTGGAAGCGGACCTTTCTGCGGTTTAATATCTGATAAGGAAATATTTCTTTTTGCCTCGGCGGATGATTGTGAACTGGCCTTCAATGCGGTCTTTTTCTGTAAGTTCATAATCTGTTGCTGTAATTCTTTCCCCATTTACATAGACGGCGCCGTTTGATACATCTTCCCGGGCCTGGCGCTTGGATGGAGAAATCTTGGCAGCCGTCAGCAAATCGACGATGCCATTCTCTTCGCCTGTCGGCTCATAGGATGGCACATCCTTGAAACCTTGGGTGATTTCTGATGCTGTAAGGTTTTTGACATCGCCGCTGAACAGTGCGGCAGAGATTTTGATTGCCTGTTCAAGCGCTGCTTCACCATGGATCAGCTTTGTCATCTCTTCAGCAAGCGCCTTTTGCGCTTTGCGGAGATGAGCTTCCTCAGCAAGCGAATTCTCAAGCGCCTCTATTTCTTCCTTTGGAAGGAAAGTGAAGTACTTCAGGTATTTGATGACATCGGCATCAGCGGTATTGATCCAGAACTGATAGAACTCATATGGAGAAGTCTTTTCAGGATCGAGCCAGATTGCCCCGCTTTCCGTTTTGCCGAATTTAGTGCCATCTGCCTTTGTTACAAGCGGAATCGTAACACCATAGCCTTTGGCACCTTCAGGCATCATCTTGCGGATGAGCTCAAGCCCTGTCGTGATATTGCCCCACTGGTCACTTCCGCCGATCTGCATTTTGCAGTTATGCTTCTCATAAAGATGAAGGAAATCCATTGCCTGCAGGATGGTATAAGTAAACTCCGTAAAAGAAATACCCGTATCAAGACGTGAAGCGATAGTATCCTTTGCGAGCATATAATTGACACCGACATGCTTTCCATAATCCCTCAGGAATGTAACAATGTCCATGGAGCCTGCCCAGTCATAGTTGTTGACCATAAGGGCACCGTTCTCACCCTCGAAGCTGAAGATTTTCTTCAGCTGCTGCTGGATGCTGCTGACATTATGCTGGATGGCTTCCAGCGTCTGCAGTTTGCGCTCCTCGCTCTTTCCGCTTGGATCTCCGATAAGTCCTGTGGCACCGCCGACAAGCACAATCGGCCTGTGGCCTTCATTCTGAAAACGGCGCAATGTTAAAAACGGCAGCAGATGGCCGATATGCATGCTGTCAGCCGTCGGGTCAATCCCGCAGTATAGCGAAATCTTCTCTTTTTTCAGCAGCTCCTCTGTTCCCTCTTCATCTGTCTGCTGGTAAACAATGCCTCTCCATTTTAAATCCTCAAGCAAACTCATCATTCTTCCTCCATTCATTTCTTTAAACGCCGGCAGCCTCCGTCGGAAAAAACAAAAAAGCGCCCCTGCAAATATGCAGGGACGCTTGACAGCGCGGTACCACCCAAATTGAGGACACAGCTGTCCTCCGCTCTTTTCCTGATAACGGTTCAACCGTCCATTGCTACTACTGCATAAGCAGATTCACAACAGAAGCTCCGGGAGGTAATTCATCCTTCTGCATGCACCGGCTCACAGCACCCGCCGGCTTTCTGAAACAGAGACAGAAGCACTACTCATTCCCATCAAAGCAGCTATTCAAATACATAAGATAATACAAAAGTTTTACCATAAAGAAAGGGGGTGTGTCAAATCGAAATGCGGAAAAGCCTTGTTCAGCCCCGACAAGCATAAGACGATCAGGACGGAAGGTTGTTCTTTAACCTTC